>NZ_JJQL01000009.1:0-30436 GCF_000979975.1 Methanosarcina sp. 1.H.A.2.2 | reverse complement strand
AATCAACGAATTGCCATTAACAAAGGTCAATTATAATTTGACAGTTGGCCATTTAATAAAAATAATTTTATTTTTGAGGACATTTGCGGAAAGTCGGCTTTAAGTGAAAAATAGGTTTTGAGAAGGGAAAATGATGCCGTTTCGAGATATAAACCCCGAAGAACTTGAGTTCCTTGTGAAAAAAGCCATTGAGCTGGAGGCTGTTGACGCAAAGATAATTCCCACCTATCAGGTCTTTGTAGAGAAAAGAGTGGTCTTAAAATGCAGAGGATGTGTAGGGTACGGGAAAAAACTGACCTGCCCACCGCACGTCCCTACTGTTGACGAGTTTCGGGAGATACTTAAGGAGTACAGGTATGCCCTGCTTGTCAAGTTCCGGTCTCCTGCAGTTGCAGATGAAGAGATCGCAAAAGCCCCTTATAAGACCTGGCTTGACCCTGCCGAAACTGACGAAACAAGGGAAAAAGCAGGAAAATTCTGGTCCGATTATTTCGACTACAGCAAAAAAATGCTACTCTCAATGCTTGAGCTTGAAAAAGCAGCTTTTAACGAAGGTTTTACCTTTGCAGTTGCCTTTGTTAACGGTTCTTGCAGGCTCTGTGAGAAGTGCAACGTGGAAAAGGGAACCTGCCTCCACTCAAATATGGCAAGGATCCCGGAACACGCTGTTGGAATCAATATGAAAAAGACAGCGGCAGAAGCAGAAATGCCCATAGTGTTTCCTATCAAAGGGCAGCCTGAACCGATGTCCATCCTCCTGATCGACTGAAACCGGGAAAGAAACAGTTTTAAACTCAGGTCCTTATATTAAATTAGGGTGTTACACAGTTGACAGGTCCGAAAACTCAGAACCAATACCGCAGCAGTAGCTCTAAATTTATTTCTGTGAAAAAGAAAACAGTCATCAGAATTTATATCATCATAGGCTGGTTGATGATTGCATTAACCATGATGACTGCAACTGAGGTGGTATCTTATGATGAGATCAAGTACTTCTTCTGGGTAGTGCCAGTCTCAACAGCTGTGCTCTACCTAATATATGTGAATGGAAAGCCTTACCGGATGCCAAAAGAAGAAGAGATAAAGTCAATCCTTGCTCTCGTCTTTACTTTCTTATGTCTGATAATGGCATTTTTTGCGGCTATTTTATTGGGACACTGAAGGTCGTTAAAGAGCCGGAGCTTTTTTCCTTCGCCGGCTTCTCAACTTAAAATTCGGTATCAACTTAAAATTCGGTATCAACTTAAAATTCGGTATCAACTTAAAGATTTCCGCCAAATAAATAGGTAGTGCCGACCGTATTGAGCAGAAATTTCCCCGGCATCTCTTCGGCAAATCGGTTTATTGCTTTCCAGCCTGTGCAGTGCATGGGCACGACGTAATCGGGGTTGATGCGTTTCATTTCGTCAATGGTGGGCTGGATGATTGGGTCAAAGAGCTGCCCTGTCAGGTGAAAACCTCCCAGGACTGCATGGACCTTATCTGTGCCTGCTATTTTCTTTGCATGTTCTACGGTATTGATAATCCCTGCATGGGCACAGCCGCTGATGACAACAAGCCCTTTTCCCTTCAATTTTATCACAAGTCCCTGGTCATCCCGGAAGGGATCAGTTATCCAGTTTCCGTCAACCTTTGCCTCAGCCCAGGGGAATCCTTTTTCGAATGGGATTTTGCGCTCAATCTCTCCGGTTGTGTGGATAAGGCCATTAGCAATCGAAAAAGCTTTTTCGGACTTTACGGGGACAGCTCCGGTTTCTTTCATAATATCTTCATTGAGTACAGGTATTGGAACCGGGCGCCCGATTGCAGGAATATTCAGGCGGCGTTCAAGAAAGGCATCGGGATGAAGAATCAGCGGAATTCCAGGCGTGGTTCCTTTATCCCTTTTCTCACTTATGAGCTTAAAGAGCCCGGCAAGCCCGAGAAAATGGTCAGGGTGCCCGTGGCTAAGGACAAAGGCTTCGATGCTGCCGGGATCAGCCTTCAAAAGTTCGATATTATTTAAAAGGCAGGCAGGAGTTACGGCTGCATCCATCAACACGGTATGTTCCTCAGCCCCTTCATAAACTTTGATTAAACAGGAAAGCCCGTGTTCGGCGAGAAGGATTTGCGGTAAAGGTATCTGCGGTCGTTTGTATACGCCTGTGCTTTCTACTAACAGCATATCCGTATAATTGTCCATAAAAACTGTTATTTCCAGCCGGTCTGCTTCCCGAATATTCAGTTCATTCATATATACACCCAGCAGTTTAGTCTTTCTGGCCGTTTTTAGTCAATTATATCCAGGTTTATACAGGGCTGAAGGACGTGAATCGTTATAAGTTTTTCAAAATTATTTGTATTGGTATCGGCAATATTTTAACCGCCTGAGCAGGATTCCCCTTCCTCACGCAGCTGTTTTCAGGAGAGTTTCATTTTTTCGGCAGGTAAGGTGTTCCGGTTTTCGGATACCGGAGATCTAGAGGGCAGGCAAAAAAAGGAAACTTCCGGGAAGAGGGTGCCCCGTAAAGCTTAGGTGGCAGTCTGCTGAGCTACGACGAAGCCGATAGTGACTTCAACGTCTTTGCCGGTGGCCTCTTTCAATCGTTCGCTAGCTACTGTGGCGATATCCGGAGGAATTTCTCCCCCGGCTTGATACCCCACTAAAAAACCTACTTTTACCGGTTCATCCAGCAGGAGGTCTGAGGGTGTATATTTGACGTTTATAGCCTCACTCCGTCCAATCCCAGCTTCTACATACTCAGGTTCTTCGAACATATCCCACAGCTCCTGGTCAACCTGCTGTTTAACCAGAGAGGCCTGGAAGGAGGTGTAAGTGACAAGGGCGAGAACTACGGAGAGGAGGGCGATTAAAATTACGAGGACTGCTGCGCGTGAGATCACCGCGGCGCGGGCACTACCAACAGCCTTTTCCTCAGCAGGACGAAAGCCGGAAAGCCAGAACAGGATGAGGGCAGATACGTTGATGGTCAGCAGGTTCACGAGCACCAGTACAGCCGCTGTTATCGCCACGCCGTAGAATCCCCAGGCAAGCCCGAGCCCCGATGTTGCGGCCGGGGGGACGAGGGCCACGGCAATTGCCACTCCCACAAGGGTAGACCCGGAGCCCCGCATAATGCTTATGGCACCGGCAAGTCCTGAGCCCAGTGCAAGGAAGAGGGACAGGAAGTTCGGGCTGGTACGCTCGGCAATCTGGCCTATTTCACGGATATCGAGTCCCGGCGGCAAAAGCAGCGTCCCCTTCATGATTGCACCTATCACGGCAGCAACTGCGATTGCAAGCAGGAGCCCTCCCACCTGTAGTTTTACCCCACGGGAGGCAAGTTCCCGCTCATTGATGACTGTCCCGACACTGGCGGAGATTGCCGGTCCCATGAGCGGGGCAACGACCATTGCTCCTATGATTGTTGCAGCAGAGTCAAGCAGCAGCCCTCCCGTAGCGATAATAGTGCTTAGAATAAGAAAAGCAAGAAATGTAGAAGTGGCAGGTGCGAGATCTTCCGCACGTGCTATGAGTTCTTCCCGAGAAATGCGAAGTCCGGAATAACGTTTCTTTAACGCTTCTAAACGTGAGGAAACAACCGTCTCGGGTGACAGGACGATTGTGTACGCATTCTCACTGATTCCCGCTTCACGCAGCCTGGCCATCACCGGTTCGACGCCGATCGGCGGTATGGGGAACTGGACCAGGGCTTCGAACTCCCCTCTACCTGTTTCGTCCCAGACCGCATAATCGATCTGCTCGTCATCAAGTACAGCCAGAACTGGCTCCCGCTTCCCTTCCGGAATGAGTACCTGTACAATACGCATAATATAATTATGTTATTATAATATATATATTTATTTTTATTTGATCGGGTTTGAAATTTAGTAGACAGTAAATAGTTTAAAAAGACAAACTCCCATTAATATATTTAACATTGGAGGAGAAATCCTCTGCTGCTGCAAAAGCTACGGAAAAAGTATGGCAAAAGCTACGGAAAAAGCCGAACCTGAATGCAAAAGAGGAGTGTTTAGGATACGATATTCATGACTAAGGACAGAATTTGCAGTAAAAATTAGTAAAGGGTTATGGCAAGATTCCACAGATGATTTTTTTTAAAGAAGATAATTTTCCAGCCTGGATAGCTCTACAAAGCGGGAAACTGCCGTAAGGCAGGTCGGAGTCAGGATATTCAAGATCGACTGCCCCAATAGCTTAATCGGTTATCTGCTGAGCTACAACGAAGCCGACAGTGATCTTAACTTCTTTGCCAGTGGCCTTTTTCAGCCGATCGTCAGCTACCCTACCAATATCCGGAGGAATTTCTACCCCGGCTCGATACCCCACTAAAAAAGTCACCTCTACCGGTTTACCTAACAGGAAATCTGAAGGCCCATAACTGACTTCTATGCTCTCTCCCAGTATAAACTCTGCTTCTGCATACTCAGGTTCCTTGAACATTTTCTCCAGTTCCTGTTTAATCTCCTGCTCAACCAGAGCGGTCTGGAAGGAGGTATAAGTGACAAGAGCGAGAACTATGGAGAGGAAGGCGATTGCAACGGCGAGGACTGCTGCGCGTGAGATCACCGCGGTGCGGGCACGACCAACCGCCTTTTTCTCAGCAGGGCGAAAGCCGGAAAGCCAGAACAGGATGAGGGCCGATACGTTGATAGCAAGCAGGTTTACAAGCACCAGCACGGCAGCTTCTATCGCCACGTCGTAGAGTCCCCAGGCAAGCCCGAGCCCCGATGTTGCAGCCGGAGGGACGAGGGCCACTGCAATTGCCACGCCCACGAGGGTAGACCCGGAGCCCCGCATAATGCTTATGCCGCCGGCAAGCCCCGAGCCCAGCGCAAGGAAGAGGGACAGGAAGTTCGGGGTGGTACGCTCGGCAATCTGGCCTACTTCGCGGATATCGAGTCCCGGCGGCAAAAGCAGCGTTCCTTTCATGATTGTACCTATCACGGTAGCAACTGCGATTGCCAGCAGGAGTCCCAGCACCTGCAGTCTAACCCCACGGGAGGCGAGTTCCCGTTCATCGACTACTGTCCCGACGCTGGCGGAGATTGCCGGTCCCATGAGTGGGGCAACGACCATTGCTCCTATGATTGTTGCAGCAGAGTCAAGCAGCAGCCCGGCCGTAGCAATAACAGTGCTTAGAATAAGAAAAGCAAGAAAAGTAGAAGTCGCAGGTGCAAGATCTTCCGCACGTGCTATGAGTTCTTCCCTGGAAATGCGGAGTCCTGAATAACGTTTCTTCAACGCTCCCAACCGTGCAGAAACAACCGTCTCGGGTGACAGGACGATTGTGTACGTATTCGCGCTGATTCCCGCTTCACGCAGCCTGGCCATCACCGGTTCGACGCCGATCGGCGGTATGGGGAACTGGACCAGGGCTTCGAATTCCCCTCTCCCTGTTTCGTCCCAGACCGCATAATCGATCTGCTCGTCATCAAGCACAGCCAGTACTGGCTCCCGCTTCCCTTCCGGAATGAGTACCTGAACAATACGCATAATATAATTAAATAATTATAATATATAATATATATTGACTGATTTGAAATAGAATAGAAAGTAATCTCATGTCTACAGCCCGACTACTCTAAATATATAGAGGGAAAAGAAAAATTGAATTTATTATGATGTGTACTGTACACAACAAGGAAAAAAATAGCGGATTTCATGAAATAAAAATTGAACTGGAATATTACCCAATTGTAGAATTTGAGATTGTTTTGAGAAAGCTTGAAGGCCTGAATTTTGTGTTTTAGAGGTAAAAATGGAAAATATACTTCTCACTATTTTGCAATTGAGCCTGTTCGAAACCCTCTGCGTTACAGGCTCTCTGATCCTTATCGGCTTCATCCTGGGGTTTATTGAGAATAGAGCCAACTTCTATATCCAGAGTGTTTTTGGTCTGAAAGGAATTATGATTACAGCCTGGATAGGTACCCCAATCCACGAACTTGGCCACCTGCTGATGTGCTATCTTTTCAAGCATAAGGTAAATAAATTCAAGCTCTTTAACCTGAGACCCCGGGACGGAATTCTTGGGTACGTCAATCACAGCTGGAACCAGAAAAGCCTCTACCAGAACATAGGAAACTTTTTCATAGGCATGGGCCCCATATTCAGCGGAACGTTCGCCCTGGTCCTCGGGATGTTCCTCTTCCTGCCTGAGTCCTTTGCCACCTTTGCAAACTATCTGACCCTTGGCTCCGGCCAGTTTGACTCCCGGACGTTAGAAAGTATTTTCGTGCTGACAGCCCAGCTTTTTAAAAGCATTTTTTCGACAGAAAACTTAACCTCAGCCAGTTTCTGGATCTATTTTGCCCTTGCAATCGCAATCTCTTCCCATATAGCCCTGAGCAAAGAAGACCTTAAAGGAGCAGGAAGAGGTCTGGTCACAATATTTTCTTTCATTTTGCTGGTAAATGTGATTGCCCTGCTCCTAAATATTGATTTATCCGGTTGTTTCACGGGTATTCTGGCTCTCAATGTTTACCTGGTGGCATTTTCAATGGTTTCGGTTGTGTTTTCTTCGATCAGGCTGGTTATAAGTGCTTTTGCTTATACTCTTGTGTCCAGAATCATCTGATGTGCAGCAATTTCCCTCGTATAGTCAGGCGTAAAATTCTGGCTAAATGTAAAATTATAGTCTGAATGTACCAGAAAATGTGATTTCATTGACCCATACAACCTTATTCGCTATCTTGGGTCGTTCTTGTCACGCTCGACGCAGGAGAGCGGTCTTTCCCTGAAAAAAGACGAAAAAGCAAAGTAAAAAAGTGAATAAGCAAAGCCAAAAAGTGAAAAAGCCAAATATCCTGTCAGGATGCGAATGGAATTAAAACTCTCTGAAAAACACTTATTTTCAAGTCTCTTTTTTAGTCTCACTTTTCTGTCTTTCTTTCTTCGACTTCGTTTTTTTTGCAGGACCGCCAGGCAAACTGGCGGAGGCGCTTATATTTACCTATGAATTAGAAATCGGTTTTTGGGGAAAAGTAACGAGCAGGTCAAAATCCGCTTTCTTTCCCGGTCATCTTCTCAATCTCAATCTTAATCACACACAGCCTGTTAACCTTCCATGCTTCAAACTCAAACGGCCCCTTTTTTCCGTAATGTTCAGAAAGCACAGTAAGTCCCTCGACTTTTTCATTGTAATCCTCCAGGAACTTTGCCTGCCCATGCCCGATAACACTCCTGTAGCGGACATTGTACTTGCAGGGGTCGTCGTCAGTGAGCACTTCGGTTTCGATGTCGGCTTCAAAGCAAACACGGGGGTTCCTTTTTAAAACATCAATTTTCCTGCCCTCCCGGGAGCTGTGAAGATAGATAGCATTATCCTTATAACCGAATGCCATGGAGACTATGTATGGGGTTTCGGCATCGGAAAGGGCGAGGCGGAGGAATTTTGCAATTGAAAGGATTTCTTCGATTTTCTGCGGGTCCCGGATAAGTTTCTGGTTTCCCATTGGTTTCACCTTGAAGAGATTGTTTGCTGAGGAATGCTCTAAACTGATAAAGGGCGTTTTAAACAGGATATTTTAATTGATAAGAAGGCTATAAATTGATAGCTTTTCATTTTTATTCAAATAATCACATACAAAATGATCTGAGATTGAATGAAACGGTTTTTATAGTTAACAGCTCTTAAATCTAAATTGGAGCAGTAAAATGAACGCAAAACAACTTATCTATGCAATTATATCCATTGTTATCGTTTTATTGATCGCAATCGGCATGTTCCTGTATTTGCCCAACCCCTTCATGTGAGCTGCTTTTTGAGGAAGGAAAAGCTTTCTCAACTCACATTTACTCTTCTCTGTTCATTTTCATTCCGGATCTTTTCTAGTTTGCTGCCGAATCCTGAGAATTATGAATTCTGAGGGTTTCACCGGTGCAAAACCTACAAGAATGTTGACAAATCCCTGATTGAGATCATTTTGAGTGGTTGTTTCCCTATCGCATTTTACAAAATAGGCTTCCCGGGGAGTTTCTCCGGCAAACGCACCCTGTGTGAACAGGTTGTGCATGAATTCCGCGATGTTCAGGCGCAGTTGTGCCCACAGAGGCTCAGAGTTTGGTTCTAAGGTAGCCCACTTTGTGCCCCTTAAGAGACTCTCTTCAATGTATAATGCGAGGCGGCGGACCGGAATATATTTCCACTCGCTGGCATTGGTATCTGCTCCATCAAGGGTGCGGGCTCCCCAGATCACACTACCTCTGGCAGGAAATGTCCGCAGGCAATTTATCCCATACCTGTTAAGCTCTCCATTTTCAGCATCTGTAAGGGTGCAGCTTAATCCGCGGATCCCCATGAGGACCGCATCCGTGCCTGCAGGAGCCTTCCAGACACCCCGTTCTTTATCAGTACGGGCAAAAATTCCCGCAGCGGCACCGGCGGGTGCGAATTCTTCGACCGGGTTATTTTTTAAGGGATTTACCATTTTTATGCGCGGGAAAAAAAGGGCTGCATTCTTTTTACCGGACGCCTGGGCTGAGACCTGCATTGACATCTGCAGTTTGTCCCGTAAAAAAGCCGTTATTGATCCGGGATCTCTGGCTTCCGCAGGAGGATCTATCAACAGCAGAGCCCTGCGTTTTTCACAATAACTGGCTGCCTTCGCAAGTGTGTCCGGAGCCAGGTCTCTGCCGAAATCCAGAGGAGGTAAACAAAGAAGATTAAAAAGATCGGCTTTTTCAAGCGCATAGATCCCTTTCCCGGTTTCCGGGCTGGCTGGCACGAGGTCTTCGTCACGAATATCGCAGTCACTGTTACTGTAGCTACTATTATCAGAGCCGCTGCTCCCTGGAATCTCAGATCCGGAGCCAGTTTTGGAGGTCCTGTCCAGGTAAAGTTTGGAGGTCCTGTCCGGGTAAAGGATAGAAGTCTTCTCAGGCGAAGTTCCCTTAACACGCACTATAACAGCGTCTCCGCCGCCATTGAGGAAATACTGATGTACGGCAAAACTCATGGTGCTCTTTTCCCAGAGTCCCCCGAAAATCAGGTCAAATTCTCCGGAGTTATGCACCGGAACAGGCTCATCTACCGGTCCTTTCAGGGCTCTTCCCACAAAAGCAGTAATTGAGGTGCTTATTCCCTTTATCGGACGGGCACACTCGGGAACCTCTTCAACATATACCCCTGGCTGCTTGATCGCAAATGGCATTATATATCTCCTATTAAAAACCGAAATCAAACTAAATTAAGCACCCTGCCGTTAACGGAAACATTCTTTCCGTCCAGCGAGATGCTTCCGCCCTGCCCGTTGCTGAGTTCTATTCCGTCGGAACCGATCACTATTCTTACACCATCCGAAGTTTCCAGAACAATTTCCCCTTTTTCCGGAGTATCATTCAGCGTAATTGCAGCCCTGGATGTCTTGAAGACCTTCTTCTCAGGCTGGAGTTCCGGAATTTCACCTTTTTCCCAGAAACAGCCGCTCCAGATAGGATGGTAAGGATTTCCTTCCTCAAACTCAACCCAGACGTTTGAACCTGTGGGCGGAAGGGCAAATAGCCCGACATCTATTCCTGCATAAGGCACAGAGGGCATTGCCCAGCCAGTCTCTACTCCTGCCAGTGCAGGAACTAAAACCTTGAGTCTGCCCATCCCCTGCGGATCAGTATTTTCCACAACTTTACCCCGGTATTTCCCGAAATAACTTCCGGATGCAGGGGACGTTGTACTGGTTGTAACTGCAGGATTTCCTGCTGCAACGCCGTCCTTCAGTTCAGGCACGTCCGATGAAAAAGGTTTTTGTGCTTTTTTTCCGGCTGCTGCAGGAAATACCTTCGAAACAATAAAAGCAATCATAACTACTTCTTGTATTTCTAAGTTTAACAACGTTTTCAAAGTGTATACTGTTTGATTTTACCTCTTCAGTCCTGTATAGTTATCCAGCCCCATGATTTTGTCGATTTTAATCTACTCTTCAATTTCAATCTGCACTACAGTTTTTACTCAGCTTCCCGATTCTCACATTTAATCAGTTTCACTCTGCCGCCCGTACCCTCCGAATCCTGTTCCATCTCCACAATATATGTGTAATCCGAGATTTCCGAAAGCCCTCCTGCCCCGCCGCCTCCAACAATCAATGAGTAGACCTTTGCGTTATACTTCTTCTTTGCCTCTTCCCAGCGAGCTAGAACCAGCTCGTCAGAGATTTCGGATCTTCCGTCGGTGATAAAAAGCAGGTCTGCACCCTGAAAGTCCTTTTCCTTAAGGGATTTAAGGCCTGAAGCAAGCGCGGTATTGAAATCCGTCCCGCCGCCAAATGTGTACAGCAGGAAGTTCAGGAATTTCTCGGACATCCTTTTCTTGCTGCTGAGCTCGATTTCCAGGTGCTGGCTAGTGGACGCAAAAAGAATAACCTTCATATCCCGCTGCTGAGAGAGCATCAGCTTTGCCATGGCAAGCACTGCAGACTTGGCAAGGGTCTGTGGGGTCCCGTGCATGGAACCGGAGGTATCGACGAGCACAATCATAGGCCCTCTGGGCTTTATGCGGGGAGGACCTGTATAGTGTTTGCCAAGCAGCTGGTAGCTCAGGAGTTTTCCTTCAAGCATATCAGCATAGAATTTCCGCTTCAGAGCCGGGTTAAGGAGCTTTGCGGCTTCCATTGGCAGGAGATTGTTTATCGAGTCTGAAAAGCGAACAGTCTGGATCCTGTTTTTTCCAAAAGGAGAGTAGCGTATGCGGTCAGCGGGGGGGTCAAATTCCCGCCTGCCGATAAAATTCACGATTCTTCTGAGGTCAGGGTTTTTTTCAAAAAAAGCCGAATAATTTTTCAGCATCTTAAGCTGGACATAAAACGGCTCTTTTTTAAGCTCTTTTACGGAATAACTCCAGTTCCTGCCAGGGAAGAGAAGGGCAAGGGTATCGAAAAGGTCCAGATTTTCTTCCATTTCAGAGATGAACTCCTGCATCCTGCAGTACAGCCCTTCCAGCATCCCGTCAAGAAAACTCTGGCAGCAGTCTTTCTGCATGAAACTGAGGACAGCTTCATAAATGTCGGATTTTCCGGAAACCGGGGAAGGGAGCTGAGAATTCCGGACTGACAAATCCTCTGAATTCCTGCTTTCCCAGAGAAGGAGGGTTTGTTTAAGGATATTTTCAAACTCCCTGAGAATAGCTTCTGTTTCGGCATCAAGCCCCTTAAATAATCCTGTTTTCGAACCTCCGTCCCAGGCTGCTGAAAAGCGTTCCATGAGGTCGTAGATTAGAGGAAGAAGAAGCTTCAGGCAGGCAATTCCTGCTCCTCTGCTCCGTTTTGCAATCTTTTGAAGCCCGGGCCACGGCTTTGAGTTTCTCAGGGTAAGAAAAATAGGGTAAAATGCCCCGAAAAGCCCTATGAACCTTTCAACATCTTTTATCTCATACGGCTGCTCGAAGAGGATTTCAAGGGCGATCACTTCGGCGATTTTCTCGCGCAGAGGACGGGGAATAGTGCGGGGGTAAGCAACAGTGCTTCTCAGCTCTCCTTCAAGCAGGGAAGCTGTCTGTTTCCGGACAGAAAGAGCCTCGTGCCAGAGCCGGTTTCTGGAAAAAAACGAGTAAGATTCGGGAGAGGCTTTATCCAGATTACTCAAAAAACCGGCTGAATCTTCCGTATCAACACCTCATTTGCTCATCTGAGCTTGAATCTGGACCCGAGCCCTTTCATAAAACCGCTGGCATTGCTGCCTGAATCAGGGACCTGGACTTTTGCTTCCAATTTTGCGGCATGGGGGTCGGAATATCCTGATTTTGCAGACCTGAACTCTCCGGACCTGAATTCTTTATTCTGCAAACCCAGCAGCTCTGCGATTTCGCTTATCAGGACTTCAGTTCCGGATAGCTGTGCACTTCCGGTGTCATGCAGGAGCAGGGCTTCGTTTCTGTCCGAAATTGAAAGCCAGATATTTGCATCCATCAGGTTTCTGAGCAGCTCCTTTTCTTCTTCAAGCCGTTGTTTTACTCTGTTTACTCTGGCAGCCAAGGTTTCGAATTCCTTTTCAAAAACCTCTCTCTGGCTTTGAGACAGGGTGTTTTTCTTTCCCGCACTCTCATGGAGAGAATCAATTTCCCTTACCAGGTTATCATAAGGATAAATCCTCGAATTTCCTTCCTGCCTTAGAGTATAGCTGTGGTTCGGGCAGGCTGTATGGTGGACCTCCAGGTTCTCCCTTAGCTGAAATTCCTCCCCGCAGCTGTCGCAGATAACTCCAACGGGAAGTTCGTTTTTCAGGGCAATATTAAGGGCTGTTTTCAGGTCTTCAGCATCCAGGCGAAGTTTTTCCGTATTTGTCCCGCCGGAAACAACGAGTTTAAAGACCGTTTTCCTGATGGTTTCTCGCTCTTCGGGCAGGTTCCAGAGCATGTGCTGGAGCAAAAGTGCCATTGTCCTGTCAACAGCCGGACACCCGCTACTGCAGGCTGCAACTTTCAGGACCTGAACAATTCTTTTCCAGCGCCGGTCCGAAATTTCAATTTCCTGCAGCCGGAGATTCCTCCTGAGTTCTGTGATTATTACTTCAACATCAGGGTCAACAGGCAGGGAGTTTGCGCTTTTGCGGAGCTTCTCGATTTCTGAAACCGGAAGGCTTGAAGTAGGCTTGAAATCTTCAGGTTCCCTGAAAAGGAGGCTTTTGAAGTTTTCATCGTCCTGGATATATGAGAGCCTGTACCTGAACAGGAAACGGTCATAAAGAGCTTCCAGGCTTTCATCCTCTTCCGGAAGTTCGTTTGAAGCCCCGAAAACCGAGAGGAGCGGTACATCCACAATTTCTCTTCCGTTATGGTATTTTCTTTCGTTCAGAATTGTAAGGAGGCTGTTGAGGATAGCGCTGCTTGCCTTGAATATTTCATCCAGTAAAGCAATATGAGCGGTCGGGAGGCAGCCGTCGATATTTCTCCTGAACTCGTCTTCTTCAAGGGCTTTTAAGGAAAGCGGCCCGAAGAGCTCTTCAGGGGTTGAAAAGCTTGTTAAAAGGTAATTAAAAAAGTTCCCGCCTTCAATTATCTGGCAGATGCTCCTGGCAAGCTGGGTCTTGGCTGTACCGGGCGGTCCCAGAAAGAGCAGGTTTTCGCCTGAAAGGACGGCGAGAAGAGAGCCGTTGATCTCAGCTTCGCGTTCTTTAAAATAGTCTGTAAATTCGGATTTTATCTCGAGAAAAGTTTCTTTCAGGTTCAAGCCTCCCGGTTTTGTAATAGTTATGAGATAGTTCCGGGATAAAAGAGTTTTCGAGGGCTGTTTTCAGTCTGTTTTCTAAGTCTTTAGTCTGATCATATTTTAAATCTTGCAATTCTGTTTTTTCCGCCCAAATTGCGATTATGGAGTCCGCCATCCTTTTGGCTTCACTTCTTTTCGCCCAATGGGTCTAATTTTAAAATAGTGATACAACTGCTCTACGAAGCATAGATGTTTTTCAGACAATGATAAGAAAAATTCCCTTTGTCTGGTTTTTTTTTGGTCTAATGAGTCGATCTAAAAAAAGTTTAAGTATCATGTCCTATATCTATTATTATTTAAATTATAAGAAATTAATATTGTGCCGATTTGAAACTGCCTCAAATAGAGATATTGCGCATCGACAGATTTAGTTTCATTAAAGCAAAGGGGATTGGTATTCTTGGAGACATTCCGTAAAATTTTTCTGGCAATAATTGCTCTGGCTGTCATGGAACTTGCAGGCGGGACTGCGGCTGCTGGTACCCTGACGGTAGACGCTGATAGGGGAGCAGATTTCACTTCAATACAGGAAGCAGTGGACTCCGCAAAAGAAGGGGATACGATTCTTGTTATGCCCGGGAAATACGTTGAAAACGTACATATCGGTAAACCTTTGAGTATTATTTCGGGGGCAGGGGCTCCGGAAGAAACGGTTGTTGAGGCTGCTGACAGAAGGGACCATGTTTTTCATATACGCGCTGATAACGTCAACGTTAATGGCTTTACCCTTCAGGGTGCGAAATATGAAGACGATCTATTAGCCGGGATTTACCTGGATAACGTTCAGGAAAGTACAATCCAGGGAAATATTCTGTCGGGCAACTACTACGGGATTTACCTTAAAAAGTCGCGGGAGAATTTGTTAAGCAGAAACGTTGCTTACGATAACAAATACGGAATTCTTCTTTGCGTTTCCAGCGGAGAAAATATACTTGATAGGAACATGATTTCGGACAATTACTATGGGGTAGACCTGGAAAACGCCTGCAATAATAATATTCTTACCGGAAATACCGTATACTCAAACAGGGAAAACGGAGTTATGGTGATCTCTTCCAGCTGTACCGATATAAACAACAATAATATTTCCTCAAACCCAAAGGCAGGAATTAAATTGGATAACTCCAGGGGAAACAGTATATCCAATAATTCGGTTTCTGATAGTGAAAGGGGAATCTTTATCGTATTCTCCGGCGACAACCGGGTAGCTGGCAATTCGGTGAATTCAAATAAAGTGTGCGGCCTGCAGCTTGGAGGTAGTGCGGAGCGCAATATCATTGAAGAGAACCGTTTTTCCGAAAATAAGGACGGGATCTTCATAGCTTATTCTGCCCGATATAATACGGTTACCAGTAACATTGTGTTGAACAACAGCAAAGGAATTTACCTGACCGGGCACAGTGATTACAATGAAATACAGGAAAATATTGTTTGTTCAAATTCTCTTGGTTTTTATGTGGATAACTGTAAAGAAAATGTGCTGAGCGGCAATGTGGTGACCAATAACACCAATAGCGGGATCCTGCTCACAGAGAGTTTTGACAACTTCATCTACAACAATTACTTCAATAACGCAGAGAACGCAGCAGAGGATAAAACCAATATATGGAACACCACGAAAACCGCAGGTAAGAACATAGCAGGAGGTTCATATATGGGAGGAAATTGCTGGGCCTCGCCTGAAGGAGATGGTTTTTCCCAGACTGGGGAGGATGCCGACGGGGACGGGATCTGTGATTCTCCTTATCAGATCGGTGATTCTGAGTCCGATGAGCTTGCACTTGTTTACAGCCCGATCGCCGATTCACTTATTCAGAAAAAAGTGATTATTCCCGAAATTGCTGAAAATGAGAGCAAAGCAAAGGGAAGCAGTGTGGAAAAGGAAGCCACGGAAAAATCACCTTTGGGTTCTGCTTATCCCGTCGGAGTTATTCTGATCGCTTTCTTGATTTCGGGCAGAAAGGGAAACAAATGAAAACATGACCTGAAAATGACAATAAGACCTGAAGACAATTAATAATTTTTTTGGTATCTAAAGGCATATTGAATTTTTAATTAACTTTGTCCCTTTTTCTTTTTTCTTTTTATTTCCATTGATTGATAAAACAATTCAGGTATGTTCGGTTTTGTAAAAATCCCAAAATTAAGTCATGTCTGAGTTTATTGCCTGCAGTTCGAAAAAGTGTCGGAATGTTTATATAGTACAAGGTATTAGTTGAATTATCAACTATTGATATATCAATTATAAGATTTTGTATAATTGAAAATTCAACATATTTCATGATAATTCATTACAATTCTAAAAATCATAGGCCAGTTTTTCGGGTCAGGATCCGGCAGATTCCGGTAAAAAGGGACGATAAAAAAATGGACGAGACTAGATTGAGTAAGATCATTCTCCTGTCAATGGAAAGAGAGGCTCTTGATAACCTGGTTTTTGAGCAGACTTTTCAGAAAAAAATTGCAGGTAAGTTCAGGGAACTGAGCAAGAACCAGCCAATGGTGATTAAAATCATAGGAATAGAAGGAGAAATTATGCCTTCTACGCTTGGAAAATACACAGGGATGGAGAAGAGCAGCCTGACGAGGATGGTTGATGACCTGGAAAAGAAAGGGATTGTGTACAGGAAAACCGATCCTGATGACAGGAGAAAGGTGCTTGTTTCCCTTACTGAAAAGGGGCTTGATTATTATAATTGCTTAAAACAGATTACCAGCGAAATGGCTGATGAAATCCTTCAGTTTGTTGACGATAAGGACGTTGAGGATTATTTGCACAGCCTTGAAACTATGGTAAAACTCCTGCGGAAAATAGATGCAAATAGGACTGCCTGAATAAGGTGGGTGCAATTTGGTTATGGAGAATTTAAGTTATATGAAATTCTTGAGGGACTGAACGAGGAAATGGAACCGTTAGATAATGAAAACTTAAGATAGATCATATCTCAGCGCGTGAAAGATGGAGGAAACCTGAATGCCTCTTAAGCTTATTGAGAACCTTCAGAAACTGGGTTTTACCGGCAACGAAGCCAAGGTTTATGCATCCCTTGTCTGCCTGAAGCAGGCAAAAGCGAGTGATATTGCCGAAAATGCGGGAGTCCCGAGGCCTAAAATCTATGGAACCCTCAGAGGGATGGAGAAAAAAGGCTACGTCAGGATAATTGAAGGCGAACCAACCCTTTTTTGCTGCGTCCAGCCAGAAGAGCTCATTTTAAGGATGAGAGCAGATTTTATGCTTTCTTTAAGTGAAACCGCCAGTGAACTGAATTCCCTGACTCCCGGAAGCAATAACTTTGCTTCAGAAAGGTTCTATGAAAAAAGGATCAGGGTCTGAAGAAAAAAGGAGAAAATTTTTTGGTTCTCAATCAACGCAGAAATACGTTTCAATTTTTTATATTTATCAATTTCTTATTTTTGACTTCAACAGACTGAAAGGAACTATTATTTATACTTATAGGGAACTATCTGGACAAAAACTTTATATTGATAATACCCAGATAAGATTTTCAAAGGTAGAAGTGCATGCCCCTCAGTACTAACCGTAACATCTGGCAGTTTCTGGCATTAACAACCATACTTTTCATATTGTTTTTTGCGATACTCTTCTATTTTGAGGACATTTTCATAGTCCTTATTGCAGGTGCAATCCTGATCTTGATTGCAGAAAAAGTGATAAAGGTATTCAACAGGTGCATGGACAGGTTTCCGAACTGCAATCGAAAAGCGGTGGGTTTAGTCCTTCTCACCGGTGCAGGGCTTGCTGTCCTTTTCCTTGTGGGTAGCCAGTTACAGGGCCTTGGAGTCCTGGTAGGGGATTTCAGTAACATACAGCAGGACTACGCAAGCGGAGCTTCTGCCCTTTTTACCGAACATGAGTCCGAACTTTCAAAGCTTGCGGATTCCGGCGTTATTAAACCCCAGGACCTTCAAAAAATAGGAAACACCATCTTTTCCGGAATTGCGGATACGGTCTCGAAGATATCTTATTATTTTTTTACCGGAGTATTGATAATCCCCCTAATGTTTGGTGTATATTTCAAGCACCATAACAAAATAGGAAATTACATTCAGGCTTACGCTCCTCCTGAACATGCAGACGGGATCATCAGGGCCTTAAAAAGTATAGGCCATGAACTTGAGGATTTCTTCAGTGCGAAAATGATTGAGTCTGCTATTGTAGGTCTTATTTGCTGTATAGGGTTTTATCTGGCAGGCCTTGAAGGGTGGCTTTTCCTTGGCATTCTGGCAGGCTTTCTAAACATCATTCCTTATATCGGCCCTCTTCTAGGGGCAATCCCTCCAGTTATTGTAGGTTACATTGATAGTCCGATGACAGCTCTCTTTGCAGTGATAACGGTTATTATTGCCCAGCTTATTGACAACCTTTACCTCATTCCATTCATGATCTCGGAAAAAGTGAATATTAACCCGCTCTTAAGTGTGGTTCTAACTCTTGCCGCCTCCAAGCTGTTAGGCCCTCTCGGCATGGTACTCGCAATCCCTATATACATTATCTACAAAATAATTATCAAAGAGTCTTATAGGGAACTGGTAAATATATGTAACAAAGATTAATGCCCTTATATCATGAAGATTAATGCTTTTTTATGACTCCAGGGATCAACAGCCCTTATGAAATAAGGGCTTGTTGAATACATAATCAGATATGCAGAGATATTTTTTATATTTTCTTGAACAGCGAAAGGCTTAAAAATATATTAAGAGTATCTTAAAAGAGTTATTTGACTGTTGGAGCATTAACTGTTGGAGCATTAACTGTTGGAGCATTAACTGTTGGAGCATTAACTGTTGGAGCATTACAGCTTTGAAGGAGCCTGAAATATGATTGAGGTAAAGGGTCTTTCTAAATCTTACGGACAGACAAAAGCAGTAGATGGCGTGGATCTTTCTATCAAGAAAGGCGAACTTTTTGGTCTCCTGGGCCCAAACGGCTCCGGAAAAACAACTATAATCAAAATGCTTACAGGGCAGATAAAGCCAACCTCCGGTACTCTTAAGGTACACGGGATAAATGTGCTCGAAGATCCCCTGCGGGTCAGGGAACTTGTAGGCATAATTCCGGAACAGGAGACTCCCCCAAGTTTCCTGACTGCGGAAGAGTACCTGCACTTCGTTGCAAAGGTAAGAAAAATGGAACACTATGAGAAAGTCTGTGATAAATGGTTTGAGTTCTTCGATTTTGAGGACCAGAAAACCTCACTATGCAAAGACCTTTCAAGAGGTACAAGGCAGAAACTCATGTTTGCCCAGGCATTTCTGCATGAACCTGAACTTGCCATTATCGATGAGCCACTTATTAATCTTGATCCTGTGATGCAGAGGAAAGTCAAGGATTTCTTACGGGGTTACGTAGAGGATGGAGGAACAATTTTCATTTCCACGCACATCCTTGAAATCGCAAAAGAGATCTGCACAAATATCGGAATTATTTACAGAGGAAAACTGATCCATACAGGCCGCTTTGACGACCCTGAGCTTAAAGGCAAAAACTTTGAAGATTTCTTCCTGGAACTTGTCAGCAGGTGGAAAGGCGTTTCAAAAGAGATTTTGAAAGAACCTCCGAAAGGGGTTTCGGCACTGGCCTGAGGGTACCTTGCAAACTATTTTGAGGTCCTACTCACACCATTTTTGAGGTTCCACTCACCCCATACTACTCACTCCATACTAAGGTCTTTCATGTGCATATCTGCAATTGCTCTGGATATGTGAAAGCAGGATGTGTGAGAGGACAGTCTTTTCTGTGCGCAAAAAAAGGTGTGGAAAAAGCAAGCATAAAAAAGTAAGTGTGAAAAATAGCACGCATGAAGAATAGTGAGTACCAAAAACAACAAGGTGCAGGGATATTATGTTTGACATCTTCAAAGGTATGATTAAAGAAGAGTGGCGAATACACTCAAGTCTCTTCGGGCACAGCGGTTTTGCCCTCTTTCCAGTCTTTATTTTTCTGTTTACATTTTTTGTAAGCCTTGTCCTGCCTGTGTTCAGGGATATCGTTACCGATGCCCAGATAGCCCTTGGGATGCATTACTTATTCCTGCTTGTGGGGGGTATGGCAGGTGCTTTCGGGCTTATGGGCCGCGAATTAATGAACCGCCGCTTCGGGCAGGCAAGCCTGATTGCATATTCTTCGAGAGTGCTTCCTGTTTCTGAAAGGTTTATCTTTGCCAATTTCCTGGGAAAAGATATCGTATACTATTTTATCTTTTACATCCTGCCCTTCGTCACAGGCTTTGCCCTTGCTGCAGAATTTGTCCCTGCGGGCAATTTTGGTGCTCCTTCAACCCTTATGACTCTTCTTCTGACCCTTTCCCTTTCCTTTATGATCGGGATTTCTGCAATATTCTTCCTGTCTACTGTTTATGCACACTCAGGAAAGATCTCGCTTTTCTGCCTGTTTGCTGCTTCTGTTCTCCTGCTCCATATCTCAGGAAACCTTAACCAGGGTACCCTTTATGACCTTCCAAGCCTTTCCTTTTTCCTTGTTCAGTCCGAAAACCAGCTTCTGCTTTCCGGTGTTCTGATCCTTGTTCCTTCAGTTCTGTCGCTGATTTTCCTGAAAATCGACTTTCCACAAGCTCAAAAGAGCTTTTCCAATTCCTTTTCAAAGCTCTGCAGGTATCTGGGTTCATACAGATATGCAGCCTTTGTTGCAAAAGATTCCATTGACCTTAAAAGAAGTGAAGGAGGGCTCGGAAAAATAATATTCTCTTTCGTGCTGCCTCTTCTGCTTGTCTGGACACTGCTATCCGCTCTCGGAAAGGTTATACCGGCTTTGAGCACACTTACGCTCTTTGCCCTGGTGCTCGGCGTGCTTTCATCTTCAATGTACAACTGGCTTACCGAGTACGATATTTTTGCTTCCTATGCCTTTCTCCCCCTGAAAGCCTCTGACATGATAAAGAGCAAACTGAACAGCTACCTTATTCTCAACCTGGTCCCACTTGTAATTCTTACACTGCTAGCCCTTAAAAAAGATCCTTCTTCCCTGGTCCCGTCCCTATTGCTCTTCATTACGATCTCATTTTATATGGTTTCTGTACTCATTTACCTGACAGGGCTTTCCCCCTCTATTAACCTCTACAACGGAAAGACCTTTGCCATTTATACGCTTTCAGTCATGCCGCTCCTGATGCTTAATATAATCCTGTCCATGTTTGGTCCGTACTATGCGCTTGTGGATCTGTTGCTGGTTCCTTTTGCACTGTACCTTCTCGGGAAAGGTTTCAGGAAATGGGATCGCAACGAATGTCGGTGTTTTTAAGGACCAGCAGTTTCTGATAACCTGTGTTACCTGTGTTTATTCTCTCAAAAGGAATAAATCACGGGCTTACTCCCTCATAGATGTCTTTTTAAGCCATGATTGGAAATATATAGTTGGGGAGAGGTTACGAACCAATTTTTCACCATTAGAGTTCCAACTTTGAAGAGCTCAGGGTTTTGCTCGCTCAGATGTATCTGGAATTGGATAATATAATTTGTTGGGGGAGAAAAGACTACGATTCCGTTTCTCTTAACTTTACTGGCATTTTTAAGAGTGCTAAGAAAGATGCTTGAGGACGAGAAGTTCCGATCCCTCCTGTATATCGCGGCGCTGACGCTTGCAATAGGTACTTTTTTCTACCATTCTGTTGAGGGCTGGAGCTGGCTTGATTCGCTCTATTTTTCGGTTATCACCCTGACGACTGTGGGGTATGGAGATTTTACCCCCGAAACCAACTACGGGAAGATTTTTACAATTATTTATATTTTTATAGGGTTGGGGATACTGATTGGTTTTGTCACTCCTATTGGAGAATACATAGTGGATAGAAGACTGGAAAGGGTACAAAAGAGAGAGCAGGAAAAAGAAACATCTGAAAAAGAGCTTGATTTCTCCGGCGTAGTTGGAAAGTTGAGGGGAAAAAGATAAGGTTGATTCTTCTCCAAACTTCTTACATCATATTGATTAAATATGTTATTTATAATATATATTACTGCATCATTTGATGGCTGTATAATTTGATGAATATATCATTTGATGAATGTATCATTTGATGGCTGTATAATTTGATGAATGTATCATTGCATAGCTGGGTCGAGTATATATCAATAATTTTTTAAAATTAAACAACTGGGGTGAGGAGAATTAAAAGATTCAGTTTTTTTGTAACTGTAGTGCTTATTGCAACGATGTTATTTGCTTCCGGCTGTTCTCAAAATGGACCTGAAGAAGATACAATGAATGAAACAGAAGGTGAAGTGACCGAAGGGGTAACTGAAGAAACCAACGAAAGAGTAACTGAAGGGACAACTGAAGGAGTAACTGAAGAGGGAGTGGAAACTGAAGGGGAAAGTGGATATAATCCTGTCATTAATCCTGATGATTTTGTCGAGATTATAGACAATCCTTATTTTCCGTTGACTCCGGGCACAACTTTTGTCTATGAAGGTGAGTCTGAAGAAGAAACGATAAGAGATGAGGTTTTTGTAACCAATGAAACCAGGACGGTAATGGGAGTAAATACAATTGTTGTCCGGGACCGGGTATTTGAAGATGGGGAGTTGACCGAAGAGACTTTTGACTGGTACGCTCAGGACAGGGATGGGAATGTCTGGTACTTCGGGGAAGATTCCAGAGAATATGATGAAGGTGAGGTGGTAAGTACCGAAGGTTCCTGGGAAGCTGGCGTTGACGGAGCCAAACCTGGAATTCTAATGGAAGGAAACCCTCAGGTCGGCGATACTTATCGGCAGGAGTACCTGGAAGGTGAAGCCGAAGACATGGCTGAAGTTCTCTCTCTGAACGAATCGGTTACCGTTGCTTACGGTTCTTTTGAGGATTGCCTGAAAACAAAAGAATGGACCCCGCTTGAACCTGGCATCGAGGAAAACAAATATTATGCTGCCGGAACAGGTCCGGTTCTGGAGATGGCAGTAAAAGGCGAATCAGAAAGGCTGGAACTTGTAGACATTATCACTGAATAACAGGATTAACGGCAGTTCAGAACGGGTTTGCAGAAATCAAGTCCGGATGAGCAATAATTCAAGAAACCTTATAAGACTCATAATAAAACCCGTTCTGAATCATTTTAAAACCGTTTTTATAGTTTCGGACTTAAATAATTATACTTAAGTATTTACACATTATTCACTCGAGACTCCGTGACCACCGACATTACGAAATAATGGATTAATACAGTCGCATTTATTCCTTGTTCCCCGTGCCTTTTAGTGTTTCATCCATTCTTTCCAACAGCCTGTTTTTTGGAATTAAATTGTCTGAGGCTATAGTATCACCAGCCTGGATTTATCAGATATTGGTAAGTTCAATCATAGTTTGATATGTTGATTCTATACGAGTTTTTTTAATAAGTGAATGTATTGTTAAGAAACTAATATATATATTTAAGAGAGTATAATTGGTACTTATATAATAAATTGTATCAGAGGTGATTAGTTATGGCAAAGACAATTGGTGATTCTCAGAAGGCAGGAGCAGCCAGTGGAAAAACCCAGGCAAAAGCTCCAGCACCGGCAAAATCCTCAAAGAAGGACGCAAAAGCTGACAGCAAACCGTCCAAAGGTTCAAAGAAATAAGAACAAATTAATCTCTACCTGAAAGCCAACCCTCTCAGCAACAGCTTATCAAGATTCAAAACTTCCTAAAACTGGAAATTCAGTAAATTTGTAACATTGAGAGCCTCTATCATAACTAAAAAACGGAATAATAATTAAAAAAGGATAAGCTGCTGCTCTTAAATCCATCATAGATTAATTAGGAGTTATTGATTGGCAAATTAGAATCTATTTTGGTAAGTTTGATTATAGTATAGTAAGTTCAATCATAGTTTGGAAAGTTAATATTATAAGAGTTTCTTGAATAAGTGAATATTTAGTTGGGTACTAATAAATATCCAATAAATAAACTGGTAAATATGATTCAGAAGATATAATTAAGCACTTATATAATATATAAATATAAAGGGTGTTTATTTATGACAAAAACAATTGGAGATCCTCAGAAAACAGGAGCTACTTGTGGAAAAGCTCCAGCACCGGCAAAAGCTGCAAAGAAGGACGCAAAAGTTGACAGCAAACCGTCCAAAGGTGCAAAAAAATAAACACAAACCAATCACTATCTGAAAGCCAATCTTCTCAGCAGCAGCTTATCAAGATTCAGGACTTCCTCAAACTGAAAATCCTAAATTTGTAACATTAAGAGCTCAATCGTGACTAAAAAACGGAATAATAATTAAAAAACGGAATAAGAAATAAATAATGATAAGTTGTTGCTCTTAAATACAATCTCCGGGATCCGGGATGCCAGAATATAAGCAGCCCGGACAACCCGATAACATTAATCAAAAATGGATTTTTTTATCTGTTTTGCCCTTTCAATCGAGATTTATTTCCTTTCCTCTGCCAGGGGCGAGATTTTAAAATAAATGGAATAAAGTTTGATTTTACACCCTTTCCGAAATAGCCGTAATGTCATCTCTCAGACGTTATTGTTCCGAACGAAGTGAGGCTTTTCCGTTTAAACTGCCATGACTAAAAAGACAAAAAAGAATCGAGTGAAAAGCAGGACAAAAAAACTTGGCTCTGTATAATTATTTGTCGATTATTTTGAAATCTTATTTTTCTTTTTTTGGTGGTATTGAGTGCTGATGTGAACTTGGCCGAAACAACCTTAATTCTTCTTCAAAAATAGAATTTTTCTTTCCTCACCTTCTATCAAGAACCGCCTAAAAACCTTGGGTTTGAGGCACTCTAATTTTTGAATAGGAGTTACAGCGGGGTGCAGTCTTAAAATTATTTAATACTCTTTGCTTTTTCTCTCGAATCAAGAAAGCTTGGATAATTGTGGCTTTTTCTTATATTTCGGTGCTCAGATTATCAGGTTAAATGATTATTAATTATAATCTTATAAAGATATGAAAAAGTTTTAATAAGTCGGAGTGAGTGTACAAATTAATATACAAAGTACCCGCAACGAAATAACCTATACAACTTATTATTTATTGTAACTTCGATTGGCGACCTTGATACTGAAAATCAAAACGTCCAATCGGAAATATGCAGAAGTTGTTCTGTGACGGGTCCTAAGTAATCAGGCTTTATCAAAGAGGATTAAATAATGGGCAAAAAAACTGAAACTATTGGAAAAGGACTTTCTCTTTATGGATCACTTAAAAACAGACAAGAACACAATGAATTAAACGCGAAAATAAATTTACTGAATAATAAACAACAATCCATCCGATTTGGTCTAATAAATCTGGGGAGATCTGTGCAAAATAATTCTTTAAAGCATGCCAATCTCAATAACGATATGGTACAGAATTTCAAAACTTTGTTCCATTATTTCGAAATAAATCGGAATCGACTAAACAAATATGCTAAAATTATAAAGGAACAGAAACAAGAAATTGAGCGGTTGAAATTGAAAATACAAGAAATTGAGACTGAAATTAATAACAGAGGATAAAAGAATGGATTTTGTTTTCAACAAATTTTATTTGACTGTTAAAAGCTTAATCCAAAAAATGCTTTATACATTAATAAAAAAATAGAAAAGTTAATATGATCTCTTTTCATAACTATCTTTCATGTTGGGGAAAGAACACATTTCTATAACTCTCGGAACCTTGCTACCATTTACGATTCCATACTTGTTATCAGGTAATTCTACATACATAGAATATTCTGCCTGCTTTCTTATAGCTTCAGTAGTCGGTTCTCTAATGCCAGATGCTGATTCTGGAGGAAAGCCCAGGTTGTATTATGATTTTGGAGTCATATACGATATTATGGTTCCTCTTCAAAAATTTATAATTTGGTCGGTTAAACGTTTTAATCTGAGTAATAAAATGAGGTTGGAGTATGAAGTGGATGGAAGGCACAGAGGCGTTATGCATTCTCCTATAGGAGTACTCATAAGTACTTTCACAATCTCTATCATCGCTATTGCAATTGGTTTTATGGCATTTCAAGAAATCAATATAGTTTTGTCAACTCTTATATTCACCGGATTAGCAATTGGCCAATTTTTGCACTTACTTGAGGACTCATGCACAGTCAGTGGAATTAACTGGTACTTCCCATTCGGTACTAAAAAAATAAATGGAGAAATCCGGACATATAGAAAGGCAAAATCTAAAAGGGATGTAAGACCGGTTTTGTATCAAAGCCTGTTATTATTGGTTTCTTTAATTCTGTTGATTTTTAACACACTTAAAATTGTGGACTTAAATGATTCAATGATACAACTATCGATTATCCCAGTCGTTGTATCAATGTGGTTATTTATCATATTCACTTCAAAATCGAGAAACGAATTCTGGAAAATGGATGCTAAAGAAGTTCGGAGAATCGAAAGATCCATAGAAAGAATTGGTAGATAAAATTCGATAACATTAATGCAATAAATTAGAGCAGACATGAAACACACCCCTTTTATGACTGTATAAGGAGGACTTTCGAGAAAGCCTATTTTTTGGACGGGGAACTATTATATGTTTTGTCAACTGTTTAATTAATACTTTTTCAAAATACCTTTATAGAGGTGAATTTAAATGGCAAAGAATTCCAAAACTGGAGATAGTAAGAGAACAGGAGCTGTTTGTGATAGATCACAAACAAAGAATCCAGTAACAGGTCAATGGGTTAAAAGAGATACAAAGACAGGAAAATTTATAGATGTAAAAGCTGATGGGAAACCATTCAAAGGGGTTAGAAAAGAGAAAAAATAACTTTACAGGAAAGATATTTCCTAAGCAGTAGTTTGTCACTTCAGTTTATTGGGATAATTGTAAATAAAATTTGATTTTTACAACCTTTCCCGGTTTTAAATCTTAATATCAAATAAAGTAGAAAAAGAACAGGCTACTGCTCTTAAACCAATTCCCTCGGCTGTTTATGCTCCGGCAAAACCGGCAGGGGCGTGGTATTGATCAAAATAGGGCTTTCGATATCTTTTGCCCTCTCAATCACAAGTTCCTTTCCTTTCTTCGTGAGAGCAAAGAGAGGGATCGCAGCTGCAACCTGGACAAGCGGCTTTGCAAGCTCCCTGATATATTTTGAAGCACAGCTGATAACGATGTCAGAATTATCCAGCAGATCCTGAGCTTCTTCCAGGCTGACGCCTGTTACGTGTACTGCAATGACCAGCAGGTCGAGCCCAAGTTCGGATTCGATTTCCCTGACTTTTTTGGCGGTTTCTGCACCTGCAACTGTAACTGCGATTTTTTTGTAACCAAGTTCGGCAGCTTTTCTTACTCCGCCTGCCGGGTCGATGGCTGCGGTTGAGGGGGCAAGTACGGTTCCTCCGCGCTCTTCGATCCCTTTGATGACCGCATCGATAGGCTCGGTTTCGATCAGGCCGGACATCCTGCCTCCGATTCCCTGGACAAGAGCCGGATTGCTGGAGATTACTGTTCCTGCACCGTCACAGGCGGTTACGGTTGTTTCAAGGAAGCCGCTGTTGAGGCCGCTCATCATTAGTTCTGAGGCGCCGAAGGCAACAACGGTTGTTTCAAATTCGAGCTTGCGCTTTTCCGTAAACATCCCCAATTCGTTGATACGGGCTTCCATGTTTTTCTTGATTTCTTCCGGGGTCATCTTCTGGACTCCCCGCAGCTTGACAAAGAGGGGGCACCATTCCACTTCCGGAGCCCCGACTTCCACGACCTTCCCGTCTTTTACGACTACTCTGGCTTTCCCCATCATTTCCATTATATGAGGCATAATAGACACACCTTCTAAACAGAATAAAATTGTACTTATTTATAGTCCTCACGTAAAAATTAACACTTTACAATCTGATAAGGCTGTATTTATTTCAGTCGAATACCCCGCTAGATTTCAGCGAGGTGTGCCAGAGTAACTTTGATTAAGGTTAAGATTTACCGTTACCATGTTTGTGCCGTAAAATTATATAATAAGTATATAATTATATATTTTAGTTAATGGTGTTACACTTACTTTTATCACTGGATTTTGGAACTGAGTCGGGTAAAGTACCTGCTCCGATAAGGGCCCTAAAAAACTGATAAGTTTGGGGCACAAATATTTATTATGCGATCAGGGATCACAATGAAAACAAAGTGGATCAAGGATGACATATCTTTTAGCTATTGTGTGGAGGCAGACCTAAAGGACATAGCATCAATGCTTTCAAAAGAAAGTGTATGCAAATACATGTTTTTTGGGCCAAATAAAGAAGAAGATACAGTGGCTTACTTTTCCCCGCTGGTCAAGTCAATAGAGGACTCTTTAAAGGAAGATAAAATACCGGATTGTCATATATTCTCCATCAGGAAAAATAGTACCGGCGAATCTATAGGGCAGTGTGCATTGCTTCCAATAGAATTCACTAATGGGAATTATCTGATCGGGTATCAGATAGATGATACTCAGTGGAAAAAAGGATATGGCACTACTGCCTGTGATTTCTTAGTACATTACGCTTTCAATGTTATAGATGCATTCAGGCTTACAGGCGATTGTGCCCGGGACAATTCAGGATCAGAGAAGGTGATGATAAGATCAGGTTTTCAGTCTGAATGCATACAAAGAAAATACTGGTTTGTGGGTGAAAAATATTTTGATAGAATGCTTTTCTCACTCCTGAAAGAAGACTTTCCTGAAAGCAGGTTAAAAGAATTAAATGATATTTATAGGTAAAGTCAAGGTAACTGTTCCGTATGCCAAAATCCTTCGATTGATATTTATTTAGATATTGATTTTGGCGAAACAGAGACTTCTAACGACACAATTCCATGATCCAGTGATTTTTCTTTTTTCTTTCGAGATTATGACTTTTTTAAATAAGCCATAGAAGATATCGGATCTACCCACTATTTCGATAATCTAAAAAATGAACAATGTTAAATGGAAAAGTCGCTTAGTACCATAAATAGATAAAAACCATACTCAATAATAAATTTTATAGACAATTGTTCAAAGGGAGTCTTTTATGAATCGTAAAATCTTAATTTGCCTTTTTTTGTTGATTGTTATTGTGACTGTAACAGGTTCAGGATGCATCTCTGAAAGCGATAACATGTCTGAAGAGAAAATTGGAAACATCGAAGACATCGAAGACATCGAAGGCCTCTGGATGGGAAGTCTGGAGATCCAGGGTGGACAGGAATTGAGAATTCTATTTAACATCTCTACCGGACCTGGGGATTTACCGACTGCCACTATGGACAGCCCTGACCAGGGAGTAAGCGGCATACCTGTAGAGACAGTTACCTATAAGGATGGGGACCTGCGCCTTGAAGTGAAATCTGTCAGGGGAGTTTTTGAAGGGACACTTAAAGAAGACGGAAAAACCATAGAAGGAGAGTGGAAACAGGTAGGATCAGCCCTTCCACTTGTGCTTTCCCGTATTGATGAAAAACCTGAAATTCGCAGGGAACAGGACCCTGTAAAACCCTATCCATATGATGAAGAAGAAGTAGTTTATGAAAATACAGAAGCAGGAGTAAAGCTTGCAGGTACGTTAACCCTTCCCCGCTCGGAAGGGCCATTTCCGGTCGTAGTACTCATAACCGGTTCCGGTCCGCAAAACCGGGATGAAGGGGTTTTTGGCCACCGCCCGTTCCTTGTACTCTCGGATTATCTGACACGTCAGGGTATCGCCGTGCTCCGGGTCGATGACCGGGGCATTGGAGGGTCAACCGGGAACTTCTCGCAGGCCACGACCGAGGATTTCGCAGGGGATGTGCTCGCTGGAATTGAATACCTGAAGAGCCGCGAAGAGATAGACTCGACCAAGATCGGGCTGATAGGGCATAGTGAAGGCGGTTTGATTGCCCCAATAGTAGCAGTGCAGTCTCCTGATGTTGCATTCATCGTACTGATGGCAGGCCCTGGCATTACCGGGGAAGAAATTATCCTGTTGCAGAGTGACCTGATTTCCAGGGCAGAAGGGGCAGACAATGAGACTATTACCCGGAATAATGCCCTTATGACAAGTATGTACTCTGTGATAAAAGAGGAACAAAATAATACAATTGCCGCGGAAAAACTTCGCAAGCTTATAATGGATGAGCGGGCAAACATGAGCGAAGAAGACAAACAGAATTCAAACTACTCTGAAGCTGACCTTGACGCTCAGGTTAACGCTCAGGTTCAGACGCTGGTATCGCCCTGGATGCGCTTTTTCCTGACATACGACCCCAGACCGACATTGATGCAGGTGAAATGCCCGGTCCTTGCGATAAACGGCGAAAAAGACCTTCAGGTGCCGCCTGAAGAGAACCTCCGTGCTATCGAAGAAGCTCTCAAAGCAGGAGGCAATAAGGACTACACGGTAAAAGAACTGCCAGGGCTCAATCATATATTCCAGACCGCTCAGACCGGGTCCCCCTCTGAGTACTCAGCTATTGAAGAGACAATCTCTCCGACTGCTTTAGAAGTAATAGGGGACTGGATTTCGGAGCACACGCAGGAAAAGTGAACGGTTAAAAGAGCTTCAGTGTTCAGGAGGAAATGACGATACGGTATAGCCATGCAGTGTCATTTTCCCCTTCATTTTTTTTCTGGTACCTGCCTGAAGAGCTTCGTAAACACTGAGGATGTTATCTTAAATTGGGAAGCATACAAATTGTCAAATTAGGATTTTGTTTCTAATGTTCGCCACTCCAAAAAACGAACAAAAAAGTAACCCAATCAGAAGTAACCCTGTCAGAAGTAACCCTGTCAGAAGTAACCCAGTCAGAAGTAACCCTGCCAGAAGTAACCCAGTCAGAAGTAATCCTGTTAGGCACATTGACAAGGAGGATAATGTCGGCGCGATCGCAGGGTGCTCGAAAAAGCTGGGTAACAAAACTGGCTTCTGTTTTTTGTACCATAATCCTATTTAACTGAGTATTTTTCATAAGAAAAATGAATTTTAGTCTCCCGAATGTGGGAAAGACTGCTCACGAGAAAAAATGAGACTTGAACAGCTCAGGTCTGTAGAAAAAAGCCCACCGAAAAGAGACGGAGATGCCCTGGCATAAAGGACTGTATTAAGGAACAGGGAATACAACCTCTCCGAAATCCTTATTTTTGAATGTTTTTCAGTGTAAAGATATAGTTACACACGATGTACATTAATTTTTAATTTAGGATGATATAATCCTTTATAAAATAAAATAAAGTATTATAAAGCTTCGAATGTATTTTTATTGCTTTATTTCTGCTTATTTATAATAAGAATCTTTATATTATTGGATTCCCAGTT
>NZ_JJQL01000058.1:0-31300 GCF_000979975.1 Methanosarcina sp. 1.H.A.2.2 | reverse complement strand
CATGAAAATAAGATCAACTGGAAGTTTACGAGAAAAGTTGCTGATGAGAAAATGTCTAAATATTATGCACCATAATTAAGTTTCTAAGACACTAGTTCACTCAGATTGTTACTGAGAAACTTCAATAAAGCGTTTGAAAAAAAATAAAGAAATTGATTACAATTGGGTACTTCATCGAACTCATTTGAAATTAATTTAGTTTTGTCTATTGAAAAATCAAAAAGAAGTGTAGAGATTCCTTCAGTATATTTACGAAATTCTTCGAGTTTTTCGTCACTTATATCTTCGTTTATATCTAGTACGGTGAAATCACCCAAACGAAAAACACATTTTAATGCATCACCATACTCTTTTTTGAAAGAGGAAATTAGATCCATGTTTAGTGCTATAGCTTTATCTCGATTAAAATTAGAATCGTAGTAACTAATGTAGCCTAATTCTTCATGATCTTCCCATACTTTCTGCGAGATACCCAATGATTTACCTAATGCTAACAAAGGTTCTACCGAAATGGCGTTTATTTAAGTACCTCCTTCCATTCTTTAGTGTGAATCACAACACAATAATAATCTGGATTTTCCTTGTTGGGAAAAGGTGTAACAGATTTAATAACTTTGTCTTTTTTATCTCTCTCGATTGTGATTTTCAAGCCGCCGTCTCCACTAAATATCGCTTTATTGGTAAATTTTTCAGCAACTTTTTTGTCAATTTCTATCTCACAATCGGGTAAATTTCTAAAAAGTTCTTGCTCTACTTTCTGTTTATACTCTTTCGGTATCGATAGCGAACTTACAAACGTGTCAATATTAAAACGTTCATTTTTAAGAGCAACTTGAACTGCCTGTTCCAGATATTCAACTTTATCTGGATCCAACTTTGGCCGTACTTCGTTACAAGCAATATATAATCCCTTAATTAGGCTTTTGGTTAAATTAATCGAATCAAACGCTGGTTCAGCACCAAGGAAGATTCTAAAAAAGAAATTAGCTACTTCATCGCCTGATACCTGTCTATCGAGTACCAACAGATCATAATCAAGGCGTGGTTCGAGTTGTTGAATGAAAGCGCATTTCTGAAGTTTTTCCCTTGTAGTGGGCATCGCTTCTGTATCGGTATCGTAGGTAATATACTGAAAACCTTGAGAATCTTTTTTAATTTTGCGAGTGAAGACTTTTGATGCTTCTATATTTAATAATGCCAAGTAATGTGAGTTATCATTTTTAGCCTCATCTCGATAAAGACACACTATCAGATCACACGGATTGATACGTCTATCATTTTCAATTATAGAGTGTAATTTTTCAGCCAGTTTACGCGATCCTTCTACAAAATTAAGGCGATCTCGATATACATTTAGTTCGCCATTTTCATGATTTAGTATAAATTTGTTATCTTTACTAACATTGTCTATTATTAGACCAGCTTGCGTTTTATCGGAGTTGAGAATTAATGAAAGAGAGTTGTTTGAGGAAGTTGCCTCTAGTTTCTCGCCACCGTTTACTTTGCAAATTTCATTAGGTTTTATCCAATCTATATTATAATTTTGCTTCATAAAGTCTATGAATTTTCCAGTATCGTTTCCTGGAATTTCATCCCAGTTAAATAGATATTGTTCTTGCAGCATAGCCCTGCAAATTCCTGATGTTAATTCTGAACTTATTGCTTCAAACTTGGCAACTTTAGTTGCCGAGTCCTTCAGTGATTTTTGGATATGATCGATGAAGTACTTAATTAGTTTATCTTCATTCAAAGGATCAGTACGTTGTGATAGTACAAGCCCACCATCTTCCTTTCGGTTCAAAGTGTGTGCAATAACTTGCTCTAACACAACACTTGTTACGTTTCTCATATATTCCTAACTAACTTATCCAAGTATTAATGTTTCGTTTTTTATCACTTTAATGCTTCTATCCCACTTTCCGCAGAAGTCCACAAAAATGCCGCCGATTTTCTCAATATGGCAGTAGTTTATCCTACATTCGGCAGCAAGCACATTCTAACATTTAAATATCCTTGGTTGTTATTTTTTGTAGTTTCAGTTAAAAATCAGTGTCATGAGGACTATATGTCTAATCCTATTTGTCATTTCGCTCATTTTAATATAAATATATATTAATGAAGTCATGGTTAACATTTAGTAATTTTTAATTTAAATTGAATTTTAAAAGTTCTGAAAAAAACGATATCAATAGAAAAATTGAATGGATTTTTATGTCGACCTGCCGAAAGCAGGGTTTATAAACGAATCTCACATTTAATGAATAATAGTGGGCAAATCGGCAAATAAATTCTACATCTGTGTACATCTGCGGAATGTCTGTTCTATCATATTCATTTAATGCTGTTTTAACAATGCATATTTCTGTAATTACTCTTTATTAAATTTATTGTATCCTCTTCAAATTGTGTGGGTAAAAGTAAATTTCACATATTTGCTGAAAATTTAAGAATTTCTCCAAGTTTGAAAAACATGCTCAAACGGCACAGTCAACTTCACAACTGTACGATAAAATTTTTGCATATTTTTATGATTGAAAAATTTTCCTTCGAATTTGAAGAGGATACATAGAGATTGACTTCCTACTCACATGAGGAGTAGTTCAAAAATAGGCTCTTCGTTGTTTTGTGTGGATATACTCATAAAAACCAACCGCGGTCTTGAATTGAAAATCATCTTATCCACAGGGAATGACGAAGAGCCCAAAAAGTTGTGGTGCAAAAAATCTAGCTTTCTATAAAATAAGTGTAAATCTTCACAACTAGGAAAGTTAGTCAATCTCATCACCGGGAAAAATCACATATTATAATAGCCATTTACGTGAGCCAATAATGATATCAAAAATCGTTTTGCAGAAAGTAAATCATGAGGTTCATTATAATTTTTAGCGCAATTTTTCAGATCCATGCTTGCTGTGAGGAAACAAGATGTCGTATACAACCTTTCACGAACTAAACGAAGACAAAATTCACGATATCTATCATTATAAGATGCATTCTTAAATTCAGGGAATACTTTAAAATGAGGTTCTGAAACTTTTACCGGAGATCTCGATCTTTCGCAATCTTCGAGGAGAACTAAATATCCCAACCAAGGCGTACTTGAATTCAAATAAGCACCTTCTCGAAAAGCTGTCCAAAGGTCGTGTGCCGACCCCATAGCTTCTTCTGTTCGATTGTTAAAATTGTTTCCAAAAGAAGGTCCAATTTGAGATTTAAGCTCAATTACAGCTACTAGTTCATTCTGATTATTTTTTCGTTTAATTACAAGTAGATCCCATTTTTTTTCAGAGCGATAATAACCTGGGAGTTCAAGTTTTGAGTTAAGATATATATCAGATCTGGGTGTGCCAATTTTTTGGAGTAATCCGGATATTAGCTCAATAAATCCATCCATTTGCTTTCCCCCTGTAACGGAACTTCTGCTACCCTGGTCTACTCCGCCTCTTGCCTGTTGTTGGATACTTTGAGAATTTCTTGTATTCCAAAAAAAGAGCACAGCTTCAGAGAATAAATTACTGCTGGAGATCTCTTCAATTAATTTTTCATCCAAAACAATCACCTTTTATCCTAAACTTCAATTTTCCTAAGAACTTTTCCAAAAAACGATTAGTAGCCATTTAATAGTACATTCGCTCTATTTCAAAACTAATGCTGTTTCTTCCTTAATTACTCTTTCAATAGGCGTCATTACATTCACCTTTTTCGGTGTTCAAAAAACCCGGGATAGGAATACATTTAAGAACGCTGCTCTGAAGTCTCAGGAAATCGTTTGCTGCTCGCTGGCAGTGGGCTTCAATCCATGAGCTAACTTCCTCAGAGTTAAGGTAATCACAAAGTTGCCTGATTTGAGCAGAATTTTTTGGGATGATGTAGTAAACTGAGTGTTTTGGGACTATTCTGCCCTCCCAATCTATCCAAAAGTGTGCCTTAGCCGTGATATCCTTGCACAAAATTTTAGGTTTTAAAATATCATTGAGCGGAGGATTCTCATGGAATGCATACCAGGGCTTTCGGGCCACACAGGTGCGGCTGTTGAGCTTTTCAAAATTTTCCGGCTCAGTGAGGTAGCTTATCAGCGGGTTAAGTTGGCTCTCCGGCAATAGCTTCCCGTTTTCGTTGTAAGGAATCAGCATCGAATACAAGGTGCTTGGCATATCCTCCGCCACAAGTTCCCTTCCTGATATGGTTGGATATGCGAATTTTTGAAGTTCCGGGCTTAATTCCCTCGTTTTCCTGACAAAAACTGAGTCTGCGCCCGTGGCAACTCCGCAACTTACCCGAAGCGTAATATCTTCCAGAATTACTGTTTTCTTCTGCTGACCTACACCATTGATTATCGGAAGCCACGACACGCCTGTCGTAGGCAATTTCACTTCTTTAACCATTCCGTCCCGGAAAATTATCCTCGTGTTTGCGTTCCTTTGATGGTCATCCACAACGGTGATTGTAGGATATGTCGTCAAATTGTCGAAAGTCCCCTCACTTATCATCTGAATTTCAATGACTTGCTTTCTCCCAAGCAACTCCCTAAGCTTTGATGCAGTGGCGACGTATATGAACTTTTCCGGGGTGATGAAAACCAGCCTGCCACCGTTGTTAAGGCTCCGCAAAGATTGCTCAAAGAAAAGAATGTAAAGGTCAAAGCGTCCTTGTGCCGTCTTGAACAGACTTCTATACTCGGTCTTCTCGTCCTCCGAAAGCCCCGTAATAGGGACGTAAGGAGGATTGCAGATGACGTAGTCATAGCGCTCCGTAGTGCTTAATAAAAAATCCTGATGCCTGATATCAACCGACGGGTATTTCTCGAACTTTCTGATAGCTTCCTGTATGTGCTTTGGGTTCGATTCGACACCCACGATACACGGTAGAGGCTTGTGATATTTCGAACACCAGCGGATGACGCCCTCGATGAAAGCGCCTGTTCCACACCCTGGGTCAAGAATCTTGTCTCCCTTTCTTGGTAGAGATTGATCGAACAATTTTGCCACCATTGAGTCTACAATTTTTTCAGGAGTCAGAACAAATCCTTTCATACCTTTCCTCGATTTTTACTCTACGCCAGTGATAGCTTAATAAAATATAACATTATAGGTTCTGGGATATCTGTTTGAATTTCATCAACTGTCATATATCTAACCTTTTCTAAGAGTTTGTACTTGATTTATTCTTCCTCTACATCGGTGTATGGATAATTACAGCATTGTTGTCATGTATTGCAAAGTTACTATTGGGCCTAATGGGAGCCTTTTTGAAGGAAAATAACATCAAGAATTGTCACTTTCCCCCCTCCCGCACAAGCCGGGTGGGGAAGCGGGCAATTCAAGCTTGCGTCCTTCTGAACTTTTCACAGCCGAACCCTATGAAGCTCAGAGGATCATTACCCTGAACCGCACTCCCGACATCAGTCTTGAAGGCACTGAAACTCTGATGGAATCCTTTGCAGCAAAACAAGTGACATAGAACATCGGTGCGTATAAACACAAAACCGAATTAAATACGCATTAAAAGCACTCATTTTCAAGTCTTGTTTTCACTTTTAGTTCTTTCTTTTGACGAGCCGCCAGACAAGCTGGCGGAGGCATCCTATAAATTGTGGATCAAAATACAGCTTCTCGGAGTAAGGGAAGTTTTTCTCAGACAGGAGAGAATTTGAATGTCCATATTTTGTATTCCCACGTCTCTTAAATGCGATAATAGTAAATGAACCAGTTTTTAAAGGGATGTGATTTTTATATTTATTACCAAACATCACCCTAAAAAAGTACGGAGGGTTATTAATAGAAAAAGTTTAATACATTTGAAGATAAATTTCAAAGTGGTGAGGGGAAATGGGGGTTTGAATTCTGGACATAATGCTAAAACTTCAGGATGCTGCCAGCAGCCTGCAGGACGCTGTAAACAGCCTTAATCAGGGCCTGCTTCAAGGAAAAAATAAAGAGGAAGAGGAAATCTGCCCGCACAGGATAAAGCAGACGAAAAATCGGAAAACAATTGTAATCAACTGCAAGGAATGTGAGGCCGGGTCTTCACTTAATGATTCGTACTGCAGGAAAAACATCTTCGGCATCCTCCAAAAAGAAATTCATGCAGACTGTTTTGTACTCTCAAGGCTCTATGAACGGGACTACGAAGGGAAATCCCTGGCTTTACTTTATGCTCTGGCAGGTTTCAAGGGAACAATTGCAGCATACAGGAGCGCTGAAGTTGTTCCTGAGGCATGCGACCGGTCCGAAAAAAAGGGGTGCAGCCTTGAGAGAAAAGAGATAATTTCTGCCCTTGCCGAAACCGTGGAAACTGACCCATTAAAAGCCCGGCTGGAATTGAAAAAGATTATTCATGGAAAAATGGCTGGCAGAGTTCCGGATGCAACTCCTGTCTGCCTTGCATGCTCTGAGTGTTTCTACAGCGTCCTGAATGAAATCGAAGAGAAAATGTCTGGCTTTCCTGAAGTTCCTGTCCTCAAAAAGTCCGGTTATTGTCTGGAAGCAGGCTGGTTAGAAAATACGGAAGAAAAGGTAAACCGTTCAGAAGAAAAGGCATGGAAAAAATTAAAGGTAACAATTGGAGGAAATGCAGGAAAGAAAACCGGAAGCCTGATAGAAGACATTTCGGGAGAAGTAACCCCTGCTTCTTTATCCGGAAAAATTCCGTTCTCATTTCCCGGCACTGGAAAGAAAAACGAGAATAAAAAACCGGAGAATAAAAGACAAGAGATCAAAAGACCAGAAAACAAAAGACCAGAAAACAAAAGACCAGAAAACAAAAAACAAGATGAAGATTTTTTTGACTACGAAAGCAGGATCAAATCTCACGTCAGACCGCCTTTTTCCAGTTCGAGAATTTACACCGAGGCACCTGAAAATACCGAATTTCTCGAATGTTATGACATAAACGGCAGGGAAGGAAGAAACCTTGAGGTCTCTATTTACCGCTACACCGACAGGCCGGAAAAGCTGTACATGATCAGACCTCCCGAGTACAACTTGAGGCAGGAGGAACTCAGGCTGCTTGAGACCGTCAGAAAAAGGATGATCCGGCACAGGCCAAAAGATCTTGCTTTTGCAGACCCGACCGGAGCCAGGGAGTACTTCAAACGCATGGCAAAAGACCTGCTGGGCGAAGAACTGCTGGAAAGCGGGAAAGCCTGCAGTCCGGATGAACTTGAAAGCTATGCCGACCTCCTTGCAAGGTACACGAACGGGCTCGGGATCGTAGAAGACCTCCTTTCCGATGCCGGGATAACAGACGTATACATCAATGCCCCTGCCGATACGAACCCTGTGCACGTTGTGATGGATGGAGAAGAATGTACAAGCAACGTCTTTCTCTCGCAGGACGATCTTGACTCTCTGGTTTCAAGGTTCAGGACCATTAGCGGCAGACCCTTTGGGGAAGCTGTCCCGGTGCTTGAGCTTAACCTTGAAGCTTTCGGGGTAAGAGTATCCGTAATCGGAGACCCGCTAAGTTCAAACGGGCTTGCATACGCCTTCCGAAAACACTCCCTCACACCCTGGACCCTGCCGAAACTGATCAATACGGGCTCTATTTCTCCTTTTGCAGCCGGGTTTTTAAGTTTCCTTATGGACGGGCAGGCTTCGGTCCTTGTTGCCGGAGAGGTGGGAGCCGGAAAAACATCTCTCCTCTCGGCAATGCTGCTTGAAATTCCCCAGAAATACAGGATCCTTACAATCGAAGACACCCACGAACTCCCGACAGAACAGCTCCAGGACCTGGGCTGGAAGGTGCAGGGGATGAGTTCCCACTCATCAGTCCTGAAGTCCGGAGCGGAAATGAGCCCTGAAACCGCACTTCGGGCTGCCCTGAGGCTTGGGAGTTCTTCTCTGGTGCTGGGAGAGGTCAGGGGGCCTGAAGTTAAAGTGCTCTACGAAGCCATGCAGGTAGGAAATGCCGGAAATTCCGTTATCGGGACCATCCACGGCTCATCCGTTGAAAACGTATACGAGAGAGTCGTACACACCCTTGGAGTCCCTCCTGCTTCTTTCAAGGCAACCGACGCGGTAATAATATGCTCAGGCATCAGGCCAGGAGGGAGCATGAAAAAGATAAAACGGGTGAGCCGGATTGCAGAAGTGACCGGTACATCGATAGAAGACCCCGAACCTTCCGAGCTCTTTACCGACATCATGCATTATGATGCATCTCAGGACTGCCTGCTTGCAGGAAAGGTGCTTGAACAGGGACAGTCCGAACTTATAGGAAAGATTGCCCGGAAATGGGGAATTTCCATTGACAGTGCCCTGAAAAATATCGAACTCAGGACACGGATAAAAGAAAGGATTGCAGCTGAAGGGGTTCGCAGTCCATTCCTGCTTGAAGCCGAAGCCGTAAGCGAGGCAAACAATATGTTCTGGCTGCTTTCGGATTCCATCAAGACAGGTAACAGAGGATTTGAAACAGGTCCCGAATCTATCTCAGGAGCCGATCTTGAAGAGCTTTACAGGCAGTGGGAAACCTGGTTTGAAAATTTTTCCCGTGTACGGGCCGGAAAAGGAAAACAACCATCTGAGGAAAAACAACGATCAGAAGAAAAACAGCTGCCAGAAGTAAAAATAACTGTCTGAGGTCAGGAAAATGGAAGAAAGCAGCTGGTATGTAAGAGCCTGCAAAACCACAACAAAGCAGTGGGGATGGACTGTTCAGGACCCGGATGCATTCAGCAGGAAATGCGAAAAAAGCGTGAGTCCTGAGTACAGAGACGCCCTCCGGTTTACCGGTTTTGACCTTGAAGCCTTCGAGACGGTGTTATTTTCTTACGTGGGGACGTTTGTAACCTTAATTTTGCTTATCGGAATAGACCTTTTTCTTCTCCTTTCCAGAAGTTTTGAACCCAGGACTCTTTTCATTATGGGAACCCTGACCTTTATCATTCCGCTGATAGTCCTCTGCTACCTGAGTGAGTATGTGAAGATAAAGGCAGGCTTTATGAAAATATCCTCCCTTGGAGACATCCCGGAAATCTTAAGCTATATCATCATGTCAATGAAACTGGTCCCCAATCTTGAACATGCCGTGCTCTTTGCAGCCCGGAACTCGGAGAGGCCGCTTGCCAGTGACTTAAAAAAACTGACCTGGGACCTGAATTTGAGGCTCTACAGCAGCATGGATGACGCTCTCCTCTCTTTTGCCGACCTGTGGGGCAGAAACAGTGAATACTTCAAGCGTTCCCTGCACCTGATCAAAAGCTCAACTGCCGAGCCTGATGAAGCCCAGAGGGTCATTACCCTGAACCGGGCTCTCGACATCAGCCTTGAAGGCACTGAAACTCTGATGGAATCCTTTGCAGCAAAGCTGAAGACCCCAAGTTACGTGCTCTACTCAATCTTCATCCTGATCCCTCTTGCCCTGGTAGCTCTCCTGCCTGCGGTCACGGTTGTGGGGATGAAACCCGAGATTACGGACCTCGTCCTTCTCTATGACCTTGTATTTCCTGTCCTTGCAGCAGTCTACTCAGAGTACATTCTGATGCAGAGGCCTGTTGCCTTTATTCCCAGACAGATCCCGGATTCCCATCCCGACCTTGCAGACATAAAGCAGAAAAAGAGGTTTGCGATACTCTCCGGAGCCCTGGTCTGCGTCCTGACAGCTCCTCTGGGATATCTGCTGCTTGCAGCCGGAAACCCGGGAGGAATAGTGTCTACAACTCCTCTTGGGGGTTATCTTCTTCCAGCCCTTCCTTTAGTTGTGGGAGGCACTGCAGGGGTCTCAATTTACCTGTATTTTTCATCTATTCCGTACAAGAAGATAAGAGACAGGATAAAGCAGATGGAGCAGGAATTTGCAGATTCCCTTTTTGTGCTCGGCAGAAGGATTTCGGAAGGAAAAGCCCCTGAAGAAGCCTTTGCCCACACTGCCAGAACCATGGAGGGTTCAAAGATCGGGGAAGCCTTCGAGGAAATTTCCATGAACCTGCTCAGCATGAGGACGAACCTCAAAGACGCTGTTTTTGACGAAGAATTCGGGGCTTTCAGGCACGTGTATTCGGAAAGAATCCGAAATACCATGCTCCTCTTTACTGAAAGTGTCCATAAAAACCATGAAGCTGCAGGAGCTTCAATTGTTAAACTTGCAGATCACTTAAAAGAGCTCAGTGCAGTCGAAGAGCGCATAAGGCGTTCCCTCTACGACGTTACTTCAACAATGCGTTCAACTGCTGCAATCTTTGCCCCTCTTATTGCAGGAATTACCCTTGCCCTTTCCGAAGTCATTACAAAAATCCTGAACCAGGTAGCAGAAAGAGTGAGCAGGGTACCCGCAGACCTGTCCGGAATGCCTGTAGAGATCAATCCCGAAACTTTTTCCCAGTCCATTCCTCCGGACCAGTTCCTGCTTGCAATAGGGGTTTACGTTGTCCTGATCAGTGCCATCCTCACACGCTTTGCAGGAGCCATAGAATACGGAGGAGACAGGATGCAGCTGAAATACGACCTCTCCTGCATGCTCCCGATTACAGTTCTTATCTTTGCGGTCTCAGCTGCTGCTTCAAGGATTATTTTCAGCGGGATGGTATGAGATTGAATAATTGCTGGAAAATGACTGAAAAAGAGCTGGAAGAGTCAGTAAGCAGCTGAAAAGATAAAAAATAAGGTAATTATTCAGCCACTGATAAAAAAGTATTTTTTTCAGCAAAATGCTGCAATTCTCATGATAATAGCGGCGCTCCATTGAGCGCCGCTAGAATAGCATCCATGACATTCAGGTAATTCATTGAGAAAATCGTTTGAAACTTTGAAAATATAAAAAATCCAGAAAAACATTTAAAATTTATTAACATATTAAGAGCATGAACAATGGTTTTTCAAGTTCTGGTTCTAGTACAAGTCATGCTACCCAAATACTACCTGGAGAATTAATTATTGCAATATTCTTAATTCTCTTAATAGTAATTTTCTTTATTTTCTATTATTTCTATTATAGCAAAAAGAAAAAATGACATTGTTTCCAATTGGACATTTGACTTAAATCTCACTTTCCGCAGATGTCCGTTCAATTTTCACAATTTTTCCTGCAATCGTTTTGGTAAATATACCCTTTAAAGCCTATGGAATTTTTACCATTTTTTCATGCTAGCGAGATATTTTCTATTCATTTTCTGATTCCATAAAAAATATTAGGCTTTTAACTTTTAAGGCAAAAGGCCCCTTTTCCCTTTATTGGTTTGCTGGTATCCGCCCTGTCTGCAAGGGTAATTTTCCGGGAACTGGTATGAAATTGAATTAAATGAGCTGGAAAAGTAGGAAGCAACTAAAAAGATCAAAAAATAAGATGAAGGGACTCAGGTCTCTTCATCCGTTGTTTTTCTGCATTGGACTTCAGTATTCAGCCTTTTTTACCTTCGTCTATACAGAAATACTGCAAGCAAACCGGCTAATCCGTAAAGCATTTCAAAGCCCGGCGCGCTCGCACTTTCTTTCGGGTCGGTTTCCTGTTCGGCTTCAGGTCCTTTACTTCCCGCATCAGTTTCATTAACCATTCTGGTCTCCGATTCAAGCTTTACTCCGGTTTCAGCTTCTCCCAAAGTGCTTTTTGCCTTCCCTGTAATAGCAAAGGAAGAGAATTCCGGGGTTTCGGCTGTGAAATACAGGTATTTATCATCTTCTTTCAACAGGGAAACTGGCAGTTGTCCCCATTTGTCCTCGCTGTAACTGTTAAGGGTAATGGAGGATTGGTCAACCTTTTTATCCTGTATCCAGTCCTTTTCAACCTTGAAGCAGACTGCAGGGTTTTCGATATTCTTTGAGCTTGCAACCCCTCCGTTTCCGACCCAGACGTTAAAGGACTTATAGACCTCTCCAGAGGGTAATTCGGAAACCAGAGAGGATTTTTCTTTCAGCATCTCGGTAACGGTTGTGGTTTTGCCCAGAGTCCTCTTAGCGTCAAAGCTCACATACACAACACAGGTCGCATTCTTTGAGAAATCAAACTTTACCTCTTTGCCGTTTGTAATGAATGTCTGGGAAAGTTCCTTTACCTCAACGTTTTTTGCAGGTTCTGGAGAACCGCCTCCACCACCGCTGCTGCTTCCGCTACTACTGTGGCTGCTCCCTCCACTGGAACTGGTAACGGCTGGATCTGTAACGACTATGTAATCTGGTTTTGTTACTGTACTTTTACCTGCAGCATTTTCCACATTCAGACTGATTGCGTAAGTCCCTGGCTTCGTAAAAGTGTGTGTTGCATTCATGGCGTGTTTTGAATTGATACCATCACCGAAATCCCAGAACCAGGAAGTTGGTGCTTCTACAGTGCCGGTATCAGTGAATAAAACAACCAGAGGTGCTGCACCTGATGTTACATTAGCAGAAAAATCTGCCACCTGGGCTTCAGGAGCTGTGACCGTGATATAATTATATTTTGTTATGATAGACTTGCCGCCGCGGTTATCCATATATAAAGATACAGTGTACTTACCGGGCTTTTCGTACACATGCGTTGCATATGGTGTTGCAGAGTCGTTAGCATCCACCATATAAGTTTGAATGACCCCGTCACCAAAATCCCACTCGCGCCAGATCGGATAATTTGGAAGTTCAGCATCCAGATCGTCGACGAATGTCACTGTTAGCGGGACCTTTCCAGAAGTTACGTCGGACGAGAAGTATGCAGGAGTTGCAGCTTCGTCCATTATTCCCATAAGTACGTAACCATACTTACTTATGGAGTCACTTCCAGCTGCATTTTTCACGGTTAAATTTACAGTATACCCACCTATTTTTCCATATGCATGAGTGGGATTCTTCTCTGTTGAGGTATTTCCATCTCCGAAATCCCAGAGCCAGGAGCTTGGCGAGCCTGTACTATTGTCAAAGAATGAAATAACTTCATTTTCGAAAATTCCCTGATCATTAATTCCACTCAATACTTTTTCGGCTTCAGGAGAATAAAAATCTGCAACAGGTTTTTCAGCAGACGAAGTTGCTGTAACTGTAATATAGCCGGGTTTGCTTACCGAATTGCTTCCAGCGGCATTGGTCACCGTTAAAGTAACGTTATATGTTCCCGTTTTCGTGAATGTGTGTGTAGCCGTTTGGGCATGCTTTGAGGTTATCCCGTCCCCGAAGTTCCAGAGCCAGGATGTTGGAGTTTCTCCAGTGCCAGTATAAGTGAATAACACAACCAGAGGAGCAGTTCCGGAAGTTACATTGGCTGTGAAATCGAAAGCAGGTAATACTGGGTTATACTTAGCTGTGAGTGGTAGATAGTCATAGTTCTTTTCAGATATTGCATAAGCTGAATCTGCAATACCATCTCCATTTGCATCAATAGCAGTCTGAGAGAACCCAGTTCCATCCGGCTTTGCCCAATAATTACCTCCAATATATGATCCACCAATTATGTTTGTACCTTCAGTGAGTGAGCTGTTCCAAAGATATGTATTTTCAAAGTCTCCAAACTTTACATTCACTGTATTGTTGAAATAATTATTATAGGCCCCTTTAGCTTCTAAAGACCCAAGTACTTTAAGCCCACAGTCTGAGCAGTACATTATTTTATTTCCAATTAAATTTGCACCACCGGTTTCTCCGGCTACTACTCCTACACCACAATTTGTGATTTCGTTGTTTTCGAGATCATAAGATAAACCAGAAACATGTATTCCGACATCACAGTTGTTTATTTTGTTACCACTAATAGGCGGTACAAATCTTTCATCATAAACGTAAATTCCTGTAGGGCAATTTAAAATTTCATTATTTGTTATTTCATTGTAATCCCCACAACATGATACGTCTATACCAGTACCACCAGTGATTTTGTTTCCAGATATAATAATACCGGAACTCTCAGATCCTACGCCAATACCACCATTTTCAATAACGTTGTTTGTTATCTGGCTCATATTGTTTAGATAATACTCATTATTACCTAACAATGCGTTATTAACGTAAACACTACCATCGATATTAAAGCCGGTTAGTGATATACCAACATTGCTTAGAATGATAGTTGCCTTTGTGACGTCTGCTGGTTCAATAAACACGTTATTTGTTTCTGGTTTAATTGTTAGCTTTGCTTTTGAAACGTTTATGTTTTCAACATAAGTTCCAGGTTTTATTAGTAATACATCTCCAGCTTCTGCACCATCTACAGCTTCCTGTATTGTAGAACTTGATCCACTTCCGTTGCCCACTATAATATCTCTTGCCGATACTGTAGATGGTACTCCCATCAGAAATATCAAAGTAAAAACTATAAATAGAGTTTTACTCTTCACATTATCTCCCCCACATAGCTTCTATTTTTCAAAGCTAGTGTAGTACATCCTGTACTATCCGTTTCCTCTTACCCACTTTATTAAATAATTGATGATTAATAATATTACATTTCTTTAAATGTAAATTATATTTATGGTTAATTGCACATCCTATAAATAACCAGACTATATCCTCAATAATAATTCTGAAGTAAAATTCCTCTGACTTTGCTACTTACCAACGTTGATTCAAAACTAGAATAGTCGAAGAGAGAGATATGTAAAAATGTAAAAAGTCAAAAACAACATTTAGGCATTATCGTAACCGTGATAATAAAACTGATAAAAAAATCAAAGTTAGAAACATGAAAAGAAGCTAAAGAAAAGAAGAAGAACCGAAAAAGAGAAAGAAATTTAGAACAGGAAAAATTAAGAAAACATGAGATGAACAGAGAAGAAAGCACACGAAGTGCAGCTCAGACTATCTCTGCTACCTTCTTTTTAGATGCTTCAAACGCTTCTTTTGCCCTTGACTCGGTGAGCCCGGCTCCCATTGCAATTTTCAGGGCGGTTTCATCGGTGATCAGGTTCTCGGGAGCATGTGTATCGGTATTTACCACAAGGGTAGCCCCTAATTCGAGGGCAAGCCTTGCAACATGACCATTTGTCCTGTTGTGCCCGTTCCTTGCAGTAATTTCAAGGAAGATATTATTCTCTGCCGCAGTCTGGACATCTTCCTGAGAGATCAGGCCGGGATGAGCCAGGATATCTACATACTCGCAGGCAACAGACGCTGCATTTGTCCCGGGGGCGACAGGCTCGGATATGGTTTCTCCGTGCACGACCACGATTTCCGCGCCCAGCTCTTTTGCTTTCTTTGCCAGGGGAGCAATCTTTCTTGGAGGGACGTGCGTCAGCTCGACTCCGGGCAGGACGCGAATATCCCATTCATTTTCCAGGTATTTTGCTTTCTTTGCAGCATCAAGAAGCTGTTCGAGGTTTGTATAGTCTGCGTGGTCGGTAAGTGCAATAGCCTCGTAGCCGTGAATAACAGCCCGTCTGACGAGTTCGCTGGGGAGCAGTTCCCCGTCACTGAAAATTGTGTGAGTATGAAGATCAATCAACCGGATCACCGTGTTTGAAACTCGTTTTATATTTTACTGCTTGACTATTTTCATTGCTGAATGATATAGTTCACTTTATTAACTGAACTCCCTGATAAAATTACTCCGATTTTTCAGGATTATCAGGATTTCCAGAGTTTTCAGGATTATCAGGATTTCCAGAGTTTTCAGGATTATCAGGATTTCCAGAGTTTTCAGGATTTTCAGCCTTTCCAAGCCTTTCTGCAACTTCTGAAAACGCAAAATTCGGCTTGACATCTGTTATACTGATCCTGACCTTTTCTCCTACCTCGACTCCCTTTACGAAGACAACGAACCCTTCAATAAGCACTGCTCCATCCCCGCTTGAGCCGAGCTTCTCGATATCCACAACGAAATTGTCTCCTTTCCTTAGAGGAGCTGTAAGGAATTTCTTTCCGACAACGTAGATCTCCGCACTCTGCGATCTGGACGCTTGCGGGGAATAAGCCTTGACGTGGACAAAATTATCCCTGACTTTGTCCATATAATCTTTGAACATGTCTCCCTGAAAGACCTTTACCACAAAGTTTCCTTTTGGTTTGAGTATCTTCTTTGCACACTCAAGTGCCGAGGTTGAAAGCTCAATTGACCGCGCATGGTCGTAAGACCAGTTTCCTGACAGGTTGGGGGCTGCATCACAGAGCACCACATCCGCACCTTTTTCCCCGACGATCTTGATAATTTTTTTTATTGTCGAGTCTGCGTTTATGTCGCCCATGATGGTCTCGACTCCTTCAATCGGAGTGATCCTCTGCAGGTCCACACCCAGAACCTTCCCTCCGGAAAGCTCTTTTGCAACCTGAAGCCACCCGCCCGGAGCTGCACCTAAATCAACAACTGAGTCTCCCCGATTGATAATTTTATGTTTCTCATTGATCTGTTTGAGCTTGTAGGAAGCCCTGGACCGATACCCATCCTCTTTTGCCTGATGATAATAATAATCTCTTCTATCTCTTGCCATTGCTTACCTTCCCGCACTGAAAGCTCATATAGCTTGCGCAAAAGTCTGTTTGTCAATAATTGCCAAGGTATTGTTTGGAATCACACATATCTATAATGTTAAAATCAATATCTATCAACTGTATTTTAGTGGAATAAATAGTTGAGAATCTTCTGAATCCTGTATCTTCTGAATCCTGTATCTCCTGAATCCTATATTCCCTGAATCCTATATTCCCTGAATCCTATACCCTGAATCCTATATTCCCCGAATCCTTATACTTCAATATCAACCTTCTTATTCTTACATTGGTCTATACTGAATAAAATTACAGAGCAAATTAAAACACTCACAGCGATCCATACTGCTTTAACTCCAATAAATGACGTCAACAACCCTCCCAAAATAGCTCCTGCTAAAAACGAAAGGTTAATCGTAGAATACCGAAAAGCTTGCAGAGCTGATTCACGGTCTTTTTTTGTGAAAGCAATATAAGCTTCCTGTGTAGCTGAACGTAAATTTCCTGTGATCATGGTTGTACTATAAGGAGAATCAACCAGTTTGCGAAATGAAGATACCTGAACCGAAGAGACAAATGAAACCGCAACAGTTACAATGATATTCGGACTCGTGTAGGGTATAAAGCCTATGATAAAAAGGACTGCAATTTCAAGAATTAAAACTGCCCTTTCGGAATCAGGTATAAACAGGCGCATAGAAGGTTTTTTTATCATCTCGGCAACAACTACTCCGACTATAAATGCCAGAATAGGGACCGCGTGAAGCATTGCTTGCCCCCATTCTCCTGTTGCGGCTTCTATGCCCATGAGTACAACATTTCCGGTCTGGGCATTGGCGAAAACACCGCCTCTCCCTACGAATGTATAAGCATCCAGGAATCCTCCCACAATTGCAAGAAGTATTCCAAGCTCCACAGATTCGGGAGTCAAATTACGGAAACGTATTTTTCTTTCATTATTCAGCATTGGCACCTTTACACTCAGAACTCAAAGAGCCCTATTTAACAGTAACGAGCCTGTACCATATTTATATTTAACCCATATTATATTATTGAGAGACTCTTTTAAAAACGATTATTATCTACGAGGAAAGTGCTCTCCTTGCGGTTATTGCAGTAGAGAACGGTTTGTAAGGACAAAAGGAAGAAAATGTAGTGTCGAGCATAATGGATTCAAATATGGATTCAAATATGGATTCAAATATGGATTTAAAAATGAATTCAAAAATGAATTCAAAAATGAATTCAAAAAAGAAAAGGAATAAAGATTCGTGCAGCCTTAACTTAGGAAGGTCTTTCTATAATCACCATTATCGGATATTGGAAGTAATGTGGTCCTGATTAATTTGCAGAAGCTCTTGCAACAATAATATCAAGATAGGATCTAAACTTCCCTGACTTCTACCTTTTTTGAAAATATCTCACAGCAAATGCTTTCCGGCACTTCACAATACATCTTTTCCGGCACTTCACAGTACATCTTTTCCGGCACTTTACAGCAAATACTTTCGGTTTCTTCACAACAGATATCTTCTGCAGCTCAAAACTGATCTAAGGATTTCTTCCCCGCTTATCTTTTCCATCTTAATATCAGCCGGCTTTTCGATAATCTCAAGGTTCAGAGGGAGGCGCTTCTGAGCATCCTTTATCAGCTGGGCATCTCCGCTCATGATAACACAGTCTATTCCGGGATTTTCTTCAAGGACTTTTCTAAGGGTCTCAAAGACTTTGTCCATATGGTGAGCAATATCCTCTTCCCTGAGGCGTTCAAAACGACGCTGGGAAAAGCCTCCCTTGCTGTGTTTTTCCTTGACACTGCTCTTGATAAGTTCTTCCGTATCGAAGACCCGGGCATCAGGGGCAAAGCCTATGAAAGACTCGCCTGCATGCAGAACAAGAACGAGCATGCGGTAGTCGGTATTCAGGCTTTCTTCAAGAGGAGCTATCTCAAAACTGTCCAGAAGGTGCCAGGCAGAAGAGGGGACAGGGACAGGAGGGACTATGGCTTCGGAAATCATGCGGTGCAGGTCGTAGAAAAAGACCATGCCCGTCTCAGGATCAAGCCTATCAAGGAGGGAACGGGTTTCCTCTTCGACCAGGCCAAGGGTTTTTTCGTGAAGTACGGCTGAAAGGCGAGTTCCGGGGGGAAGATAAACGGTTAAAAGGTCATTTGCAGAAGAGTGAAGGGACTTGAGTTTGGAAAGGTAAGCCTTAACAGCCGACTGGCTCAGGGTTTCAACTCCGCGAAACTCCAGCTTACCCTGGGACTCATCCCTGATTGTTTCAAGTTCGTGGGAAAGGGTATGGGTCCGGACGAGCTCCTGGTTTAAACGAGATTCAGCTTCCTGCCTGTCAGCAACTGCCTGCCTTGCAAGGGCTTCTTTCTTTTCGAGCTGGTTTTTCGCACTCTGAAGGCCAAGTTCGAGTTCAACTATCCTGGAGTTAAGCCTGTCAACCTCAAGCTCCAGACGGTCTTTTCCGGAGATTTTTCCTAGAATGGTGCCTAACCCTTTTTTTCCATCTGCGGTAACTTCTCTTTTTGCAGCTTTTTTATCGGTCATCTGCCTTCCTGCCCTTTCTCATAATATCTAATCCCATCCAGGAAACTCCCAAAAGTAACTGGACTGTATAATATTAGTAATACCTTATTAATTATGCGAATCACAGTACCGGTGCTATAAGCCAGTTACAGACCAGCGGGGACGGTATTGAAGATATTATATAATTAATACGGCATTTATTACCCAGGACAACTATTAAACTACCAGCTATGCCTGATAATAGAAGTTATATTTCAGATAATTAATACGGGATTTATGGCACAGGACAACTATTAAACTATCAGCTATGTCTGATAATAGAAGCTAGATTTCCTGTAATACTTACTAATAAAATGGAGCCTCTATCTGATTTAACCGTCCCTTATATTTCGAAAGTTTTAAGAATATCATATTTAATGTCACTTTGATTTTCAGGATTTTTTCCAAAAAAGGGAGATAATTTCCATACTTAATTCTTATAGATTACTTCGGTGCCTGAATGAAAAAAACCATTGAAAAAGTCTCAAACGCAGGAGGATCAAATGAATCCTGACCAGAAAAATCCACACGTTTCCGGACTGGAACCTGAGAATTCAGGTCAAAATGAACCGGATGGAGTAAAGTTAAAGGATTGGATGGACAGGAAAAATCCTGCCCGGCCCAAGGCTGAGAAAATCCACCCTACCCTCTGGATCCAGGGACAGAAGAGTTCTTCCCTTGCCGGGAAAACTATTGTCCTCGGTGTTACAGGGAGTATAGGAGCGGTCAGGGTAGTTGAACTTGCAAGGGAACTGATCCGGAATGGGGCAGAAGTCCATGCAGTCATGACCGATGCTGCAAAACATATCCTGCACCCTGACGCCCTGCACTATGCTACCGGCAACCCTGTGATTACGGAACTCGGAGGCAGGGTGGAGCATGTGGAATTTTGCGGGTTTAAGGGCAGGGCAGACCTCCTCCTGATAGCGCCGGCAACAGCAAATACCATAGGAAAAATCGCGTACGGAATAGACGATACCACAGTTACCTCTTTTGCAACAACCGCTCTTGGCTCTGGCATTCCTGTTATGGTTGTCCCCGCAATGCATGAGTCCATGTACAGGCACCCGGCTGTGATTGAAAATGTAGCGAAATTGAAAGGCTGGGGGATCTCCATGGTGGGCCCTAAGTTTGAAGAAGGCGTTGCAAAAATTGCCTCAAACGAAGAAATAGTGCTCGAGGTGGAAAGGGCGCTTGGAAACCGGAGCCTTGAAAACCGGAAAGTGCTTATAACAGGCGGTTCCACTGCTGAAAGCCTTGACCCTATCCGCATCCTCACGAATCGGGCCTCCGGAAAGACAGGCAGGGAACTTGCCCTTGAAGCTTACCGCAGCGGAGCTGATGTAACCCTTGTGCACAGGGACAGGCTCGGGCTTGCAGGGATCAGGGAAGTCTTTGCCGAAAGCGCTGCGGAAATGACCGAAGCCGTGCTCTCGGAACTGGAAAATGAGTATGATGTCCTGATAAGTTCTGCAGCAATTGCAGATTATACAGCCGAACCTTCTCCGGAGAAGATCAAATCAGGAGGAGATTTTGTGCTCAAACTGAAACCCACTCGAAAACTGATAAAGGAATGCAGGGAAAAACACCCTGAACTCGTGATCATAGGCTTTAAAGCCGAAACAGGAGTCGGGAAAGAAGAGCTCCTTAAAAGAGCAGCCGTAACCCTTGAAGGGACAAAACTCGATATGATTGCAGCAAACGATGTAGGAAAAGGTGGAATGGGTACTGAAGAAAATGAACTTTACCTGCTTGGAAAAGGAGAGCCCAGGCATGTCAGCGGAAACAAGCGCAAACTTGCAGCCTGTATCCTTGAGGAGGTAACCGGAATTTTAAATTCACGACAGGTCCTCTGAGAACCTGATCGAGTTCTGGATATTAAAACCAACTAACGGAGCTGGTACAGTACCTGATCTGCTTTATCGGCTGACTCTACAAATCATCCTGCACAAGATTCTACAAAACAGAAATGAACTTTGAAAAATAGCTTAAACAATAAAAAAGGCGTTTTCTATGTATACATACGAGAGTGAAGGGGCTGACTTTTTAGCAAAAGCATATGCTCCAGGGCATATAACAGGTTTTTTTCAGATTCATGAGCATAAAGACCCCCACCAGAAGGGATCTACTGGCTGCGGAATTGTTCTGAATGGAGGAGTTACAACCGAGGTAATGGTTGGAAAATCCGTGGAAAAGACCGAGATCTTCCTCAATGGAAAGAAAGTTGAAGGCAGAACCACCCGTACAGTGATAGAGATGTTAACCGATGTGCCTTTAAGAGTAAAGAGCTGGGCGGAAATCCCGATTGGGTGCGGGTTTGGAGCCTCAGGGGCAGGAGCGCTCGGGACAGCTTATGCTCTGAACAGGGCGCTTTCCTTAAATAAGACCGTAAAAAGCCTGACTGAATACGCTCATGTAGCTGAAGTCGTTAACCGCAGCGGACTTGGGGACATTGCTGCCCAGTCCAATGGCGGAGTGGTAATCAGGCTGCAGCCCGGAGGGCCCGAATTCGGAAGCATAGACAGAATTCCGGCTCCTGAAGCAAGAGTTTTCTGCATCGCGCTCGGGGAGATTTCTACAGACTCTGTCCTGACAGACGAGATTGCAGCAGGAAGGATTAATGCTGCAGGAAAAGCCGCAATGTCCGAACTGCTTAAAAAACCCACTCTCGAAAACTTTATGCATCAGGCAAAAGACTTTGCCAGCAATACAGGCCTCATGAGCAGTACGGCAAAGGATGTAATTGAGGTTGCACATGCGAACGGAGGAATGGCTTCTCAGGCAATGCTTGGAGATACGGTTTTTGCAATCGCCCCCTATAGCCAGGAATTTATGCTCTACGAAGCCCTTCAGGAATTCGGGCAGGTTCTGGAATACGGCATAGGAACCTGTGTACCGAGATTGATGTATGAGTGAGCCTCAAGGCAAAAATCTATTTACTTTTTTGAACATCAGACAAGAAAATATTAATTTGCAGAAAATTTGCATATAAAGAAACTATGCTATATAAGGAAACTATAATCGAACGAAGTGACTCAATTAAATTATAAAGCTGACAAGTAAAAAGGTAAGCGACATATATGACCGATATACCCCAAGACCACCCGAGGTACGAATCCCTGCTCGCCCGTGAAAAGGTTGCAGCCGGGGTAAAGATGGGAATTACAAGTATTCAGGGGCTTATTGCCCAGGGAAGAGGCGAAAGCTTTGACTACCTTATAGGCGAGCGCAGCACCGAATCTGCCCTCTATGCAGAAAGGGCGGCAGTTGCTGCACTCCTTCTGGCAGAAAACCCGGTTATTTCCGTAAATGGGAACGTCGCAGTCCTGGCTCCTGAAAAAGTCGTTGCCCTGGCAGACATTACCGGAGCTAAGATTGAAGTAAACCTCTTCCACAGGACCGACACCCGGGTGCACCTCATAATAGAACACCTGAAGGCCAACGGAGCTTCAGAGGTGCTTGGAAAGAATCCGGACGCAAGCCTTGAGCTCTCCCACGCTAGAAGGCTTGTGGACAGCAAGGGGATCTATACGGCAGATGTCGTGCTCGTTCCCCTGGAGGACGGAGACCGCTGTGAAAAACTTGTAGAGATGGGAAAGACTGTCATAACAATTGACCTGAACCCTCTTTCACGGACCTCCAGAACTGCCACAATATCAATTGTAGACAACCTCACAAGGGCTCTCGAAAATATGGCAAAGCTTGCACAAGAAATGAAAAAGGAGAGGAAAGAAGAACTTGTGAAGCTGATAACGACTTACGAGAACAAAAAAGCCCTCTCTGAGGCGATTTCCGAAATTCAGGAACATCTCAAGACCCTGATCACAGAAGTAGAATACTGAAAGCAGGATACTTACATGGACCTGATAGAAAAAACGAGGGAATTTGCGGCTACCTTTCACGAAGGGGAGCCCAGTTCCCACGATATGTCCCATATAACCCGCGTAGAAGCCCTCTGCAGGGAAATCCGGAAAGAAGAAGGAGGAGACCTTCTTACTCTCCAGCTCGCAGCTCTTCTGCATGACGTTGGGGTTATTAAAGAACATGAGGAGGGGGGAGACCATGCCCTCTACAGTGCGGAGATAGCCTCCGAATTTCTGGGGAGAGCAGGCGTTGAAAAAAAGACTGTGGAAGCTGTGGTATACTGCATCCTGACTCACAGGTTTAGCGGAGGGAAAAGCCCGGAAACAATAGAAGCCAGGATCCTTCAGGATGCCGACAGGCTTGATGCCCTGGGAGCGATTGGGATTTTCAGGTCTATCCTTTCAATGGGAGCTCTCAGGATGCTGAAGCACTTAACAGGAATAGATAAAGGTCCCTCAAAAAAGACTGTCTATGTTCAGGACCCTGTTGAAGGCTTTAACGAATACATGCACTACAAGCCTTTCACAATCCCCGAAAAGCTGAATACCGATGCAGCAAAGAGGATTGCAGCAGAAAGGCTGAAGATAATGCACCTCTACCTTGAAGCTCTGAACCTGGAAACCGGAGCCAGCGAGTGAGAGCAGATAAGAGATCTAATTTTACGGATTTTGGGCAGAAAAATCTCAACACTCCAAAAGTCGGGTTATCGTCTGAAATCCTGAAAACTTCATACAAACTTTCATACTTTACCAGACTGAAACATTTTTATAAAGATATGCACTTTATTAAGATTACAGGATAATTCTCAGGATTAAAGGACAATTCTCAGGACAACTTTTTTAGGAAAACTTCTTTAACTTCAGATAATTATCTAACAAGTTGCCTTTAAATAAAGTTGCCTTTAAATAAAGTTGCAGTTCAATACCCTACTACACTTCAATACATTACTACACTTCAATACATTACTACATTTCAATACATTACTACATTTCAATACCCTACTACAAAACCTGACGGATATGATCACATGGCTGACATAATAATAAAAAATGCTTACGTTTTAACAATGGATCCTGATGCGGGAGACCTTAAAAACGGGACTGTTGTTATTGAAGACGGAAAGATCACGGAAATCGGGGAAAAAACAAAAGAAAGTGCCGACACCGTGATCGATGCAAAAGGTTCGGTAGTAATGCCAGGGCTTGTAAACACGCACACCCATGCAGCAATGACCCTTTTCAGGGGTTATGCCGACGACCTTCAGCTTGCGGAGTGGCTTGAGAAACATATCTGGCCTGCCGAAGCCCAGCTGAAGGCAGAAGATGTTTACAAAGGCAGCCTGCTTGCATGCCTGGAAATGATCAAATCCGGAACAACGTCCTTTGCAGACATGTATTTTTTTATGGATGAAACTGCAAAGGCTGTTGAAGCATCGGGACTTCGAGCCTCCCTCTCCCACGGCCTGATAGAGCTCTGGAACAAAGAAAAAGGAGAGGCTGACCTCAAGGAAGGAAAGCGCTTTGTCCAGGCCTGGCAGGGAGCAGCCGACGGCAGGATAAAGACCATGTACGGACCTCATGCCCCGAATACATGCTCGGATGAGTTTCTTGCAAAGGTAAAAGAAGAGGCCAGCAGGGACGGAGCAGGCATCCATATCCATGTCCTGGAAACCGAAGCCGAACTGAATGCAATGAAAGAAAAGTACGGGAAGTGCTCGGTGCACCTGCTCGAAGACCTGGGGGTTTTCGGCCCTGATGTGCTTGCTGCCCACTGTGTATGGCTATCGGACGGGGACATAGAGATTTTAAGGAAAAGGGGAGTAAATGTATCCCACAATCCCATAAGCAATATGAAACTGGCATCCGGAATTGCTCCGGTATATAAGATGCTGGAAAAAGGAGTGAATGTAACACTTGGCACCGACGGCTGTGCTTCAAACAACAACCTTGACCTGTTTGAAGAAATGAAGACTGCTGCCCTTCTGCATAAAGTGAACACATGCAACCCTACTGCTCTTCCGGCTCGCCAGGTACTTGAGATGGCAACCGTTAACGGGGCAAAAGCCCTTGGCACGGAAACCGGAATGTTGAAGGTGGGAAAGAAGGCAGACCTGATCATTGTAGACATGAAAAAACCGCATCTTACTCCCTGTTTTGACGTTCCTTCCCATCTGGTATACTCTGCAAGAGGAAGTGATGTCAGGACAACAATCGTGGACGGAAAAGTCCTTATGGACAATTACAGGGTACTTGTGCTGGATGAGGAGAAAGTGACCGAAGATGCCCGGAAAGCCGCAGAAGAGCTTGTAGCAAGGGTAAAAGCCTGAAAAATCCATACCCTGGTATAGTCCATGTTCTGGTGTAATGCTTTAAAGTATACTGGAACAATATACGGGAAAAATAAATACTAGAAACCCGAATACACCACAGATTTATTTTATTTAATCTGTACCCGAAGTAAAAATTTGTGCGAATTCGAAAAATAAGCCTATCTACTATAATCGAATTTAACCATCGAATTCAACCGCCTATCTGATAATGACGGGATTATTATGACCGAAAAAGAACTCGTAGAATCCGGAAACATGAAAATGGAATGGGCAAGAAGCCACATGCCTGTGCTTGCAATCATCAGGGAGAAGTTTGAGGAAGAAAAACCCCTGAAAGGGCTTAAAGTAGGAATGGCCCTTCACGTAGAAGCAAAGACCGCAGTCCTTGTCGAGACCCTGGCTGCAGGCGGCGCACAGGTTGCAATTTCAGGCTGCAACCCCCTGAGCACCCAGGACGATGTGTCAATGGCTCTCGATACCCGGAAAAATATAAGCTGTTTTGCAAAATACGGGTGCAATACCAGCGAGTACTATGAAGCTATAGATAAAGTCCTTGACTTTGAACCTGACATCACAATCGATGACGGGGCAGACCTGATATTCAAACTCCACAAAGAAAGGACAGGTATGCTCCCGAATATCCTCGGAGGCTGCGAGGAAACCACTACAGGGGTCCACAGGCTTCATGCCATGGAAAAGGATGGCGCACTTAAGATGCCGGTAATAGCGGTAAACGATGCCATGACCAAATATCTCTTTGACAACCGCTACGGGACAGGTCAGTCAGCCTGGGACGGGATTAACCGGACCACAAACCTCCTTGTAGCAGGCAAAAACGTTGTTGTCGCAGGCTATGGCTGGTGCGGGCGCGGGGTTGCAATGCGGGCTACAGGACTGGGAGCAAATGTAATTGTCACTGAAATAGACCCCATACGAGCCCTTGAAGCCAGGATGGACGGACACCGGGTCATGAGAATGGCAGACGCTGCAAAAATAGGAGAGATCTTTGTAACGGCCACAGGAAACCGCGATATCCTTACAGCCGAACACTTCAAGGTCATGCAGGACGGGGCAATCCTTGCAAACTCAGGACATTTCAATGTAGAAATCGATATGGAAGCCCTTGCCTCCCTTGCAAAAACAGTCAGGACCGTCAGGCACAATATCAAAGAATATGACATCGGGAACAGGCGCATTAACGTCATAGCCGAAGGCAGGCTTGTAAATCTGGCTGCCGGTGACGGGCACCCTGCCGAGGTCATGGATATGAGTTTTGCAAACCAGGCTCTCTGTGTGCGCTACATTGCCGAAAACAATCTGTTGAACGGAGTCCACGGAGTCCCAAAGGAACTTGATACCTATGTGGCAACACTGAAGCTTGAGTCAATGGGCATAAGCACCGACAAACTCACTTCCAAACAGGAATGCTACATGAATGGCTGGGAATGCGGGACATAATCAGAAAAGAAGCAGCAGGGAATAATTAAGTAAGCTGAATCTTTAGTTGAACATTTAGCTGAATATTTATAAGTGTAGTGGATAAGACCCTAATTCCCTGCACTTAATTTCTTTTGTTATGAGTAATCATAGTTACTGCGTCCTGTTTTAAATGATTTCGGATGAAAGAGAGTCAATCTCGCCGGATATTTGTAGACAATTGATAACCCAGCAATTCTCGTTAAAGACATAGCTGAAATATGATTTATTTTCAAAATGCTTAAATAGCAAACAGAGTTTCTATTTTTCAGAAAATCTTTAAATTCACTTTTATTGAAGCGGAATTTACTTAAAATAACGGCAATAGGGTCCACGACATACTCCTTAGAGCCTGGCATTATTTTGCTTCCAGGTCCCTTGGTATGAAAAGTAGAGTGAGTGAGTGAGTGAGTGAGTTATCAGCTTTCCTCGATCGAAAAATATCATTGATACCTCGATCAAAAAAATATCATTAATATACACTGATCTCATAGAATGTACAAACAGGAACGGGACATAATCTGAAGTTAACGGATCTTTTACCAGGAAGGGAGCTGTTCTCTTGAAAAAGAGGTGTTAGACATTCCCTGGTTGACATAAAAAACTTTAAACATTCCAGATATCAGATACTATAAACATTCCATATATCAGATACGATAAACTGCTCACAGCCCTATAAATGCGAATTTTTAATATTGATTTTATAGATGGAGAGGTGGGGAATGGAAAAAAGCCTCAGAAAATCTGGTATTGATAATATCGGGGATATTCCCTGGGGAACACACTTCTGCCAGTTCTACCAGACAAAAGAAGATTTAATAGATATACTTGTCCCCTACTTCAAAGCAGGGCTCGAAAATAATGAATTCTGTATGTGGGTCACATCGCAACCTCTGGGAGTAGAAAGCGCAAAAGAAGCTCTTGAAAGGGCTGTTCCTGACATTGATGCTTACCTTGAAAAGGGGCAAATCGAAATTATTCCCCACAATTACTGGTATGTAAAAGAGGGTAGATCCGGTTCGGAAGAAGGTGGATCCGGATCGGAAGAGGGTGGATTCGATTCGGAGAGGGTCTTAAATGGATGGTTTGAAAAACTCAATCATGCCCTTGCCAGTGGATATGAAGGGATGAGGTTGAGCGGGAACACGTTCTGGCTGGAAAAAGAAGGCTGGAATAGTTTCATTGAATACGAGAAAGAAATAGACAACATTATCGGCAACTTTCATATGATGGCTCTATGCACCTATCCTCTCGACAGGTGCCACGCAACCGAGATAATCGATGTGGTCATCAATCATCAGTTCGCTTTGATAAAAAGGGAAGGAAAATGGGAGCAGATAGAAAGTTCCAGGCGCAAAAAAGCAGAAGAAGAAGCTGCTCAGGCTGCAAAAGACTGGAAATATACCTTTGATGCTGTGCCGGACCTGATAGCCATACTTGACACTGAATATCAGGTTTTTCATGCAAACAAAGCCATGGCGACAAGATTAGGGGTGACAACGGAAGAGTGTGTCGGGTTGACCTGTTATCGTGTTGTCCATGGGACGGATGAGCCCCCCTCTTTTTGCCCTCACCGGCGGTTGCTTAAGGACGGGCTTGAACACACTGAAGAAGTTTTCGAGGATTGCCTTGGTGGTTATTTTTTAGTAAGCGTCTCACCATTGCATGATTCAGAAGGGAAACTCATTGGAAGTGTTCATGTCGCCCGTGATATCAATGAAAGCAAACAAGCCGAAGAAGCACTGATTAGAAGTGAGAATAAATTCCGTACGTTGGCGGAAAATTCTCCTGACATAATTGTCCGCTTTGACAGGCAAAATCGGCACATATCTGCCAATCCCGCTGCTGCGGAACCTTATAGCAGGCCTCCGGAGGAAATCATTGGCAAAACTCATGGGGAACTGGGGATGGACCCTGAAAAGGCGAAATTCTGGGAAAGGCACCATGAAAACGTTTTTGCCACAGGTAAACCCGAAACAATAGAATTCCATTATACAGCACCTCAAGGAAAAGAATACTACTTCAATACCCGAATAATACCGGAGTTTATTGATGGTGAGGTGACTTCTGTTCTCGCGATTTCCCGCGACATTACGGAGAAAAAAGAAGCGGAATCTAAGTTAAAAGAAACGCTCAATAATTTAGAAAATTTAGTTGAAGAGCGAACAGTCCAGCTTGAGAAGGCTTACAATTCTTTGAAAGAAAGTGAAAAATGTCTTGCTGAAGCTCAAAGAATGGCTCACCTTGGAAACTGGGACTGGAATATTGTGACCAATCAATTTTACTGGTCTGATGAGATTTATCGTATTTGTGGGCTCATTCCTCAAGAGTGTGAGATAACTTACGATTCATTTTTAAGTTACGTACATCCAGACGATCGAAACCTTATTATCAATGCCTCCATGGGAGCTTGGGATGGAAAGCCGTATGGTATTGATCATAGGATTATCTCAGTTGATGGGAAAGAACGCATAGTACATGTACAAGGTGAAGTTATTTTTGATGAGGAAAACATTCCTATTCAAATGAAGGGAACAGTTCAGGATATCACAGAGCGCAAGAAGGTAGAAGAGATGCTAAAAGAGAGCGAGGGCAGATTGAAAGCTCTTTTTAAGCTGCTGCCTATTGGAGTTTCTATCCTCGATAAGCAAAGAAATGTCCTGGATGTAACCCTTACCCTGGAGAGAATCATGGGCCTCTCCAGATCGGATTTGCTCAAAGGGAATCATAAGATCCGGAAGTACCTTTGGTCAAATGGCGCAGAGATGCCGTATGAGGATCTCCCCAGTGTAAGGGCTCTGAAAAAGAAAGGGTCGATTCAGAGTTCAGAGGTGGGGATGGTCAAGAAGGACGGCAGCATCATCTGGGCGGATGTGAGTGCAATATCTCTGCCTTTTTCCGATGGCCATGTAGTTGTTACCGTAAGGGATATTACCGAAAACAAAAAAGCCGAAGAAAAACTTCAGACCCTGGCTAATGCTCTTGAATCATCAGATGATGCCATTGTAACCAGATCTCTTGATGGTATTATTACGAGCTGGAATAAGGGAGCAGAGCAGATTTATGGTTATTTAGCCGAAGAAGTCCTGGGAAAAAACATCTCAATGTTTGAACCAGATACCCTGAAAGGGGAAATAAAACAGTTAGATGAAAAGATAAAACAGGGAGAACGGATCCGCCACTATGAAACTTTAAGGTTAAAAAAAGACGGTACGATAATAAATATTTCAATAACTCTTTCTCCTGTTTTTAACGCATCCGGAATACTTGTGGCGATCTCGACTGTTTCCAGAGATATTACAGAGCGCAAGATGGCCGAAGAAGCACTGATCAGAAGTGAGAATAAATTCCGTACATTGGCTGAAAATTCTCCGGACTTGATCGCCCGCCTGGACCGGCGAACTCGCCACTTATATGCCAATCCTGCATATTCAGAAGTGTATAACATTTCTCAAGAGAATATCATTGGCAAAACCAATAGTGAGCTTGGAATGGACCCTGAAAAGGTAAAATTCTGGGAAAGGCACTATGAAAATATTTTTGCCACAGGAAAACCCGAAACAATGGAATTCCAGTATACATCGCCTCAAGGAAAAGAGTACTACTTTAATACACGAATAGTACCGGAGTTTGTTGATGGTGAGGTGACTTCTGTTCTCGCGATTTCCCGTGATATTACTGAGCGCAAAATGGCTGAAGAGACTATGGAGAAAATGGATAAATTCAGAATAAAAGAAATCCACCACCGGATTAAAAATAATCTGCAGGTAATCTCTTCTCTTCTCAGTCTTGAAGCTGAAAGGTTCAGTGATACAAAAATGCTTGAAGCCTTCAGGGAAAGCCAGGGCAGGGTTACTTCAATGGCTCTGATTCATGAGGAGCTATACAAGGGAAACGAGACCGAAACCCTTGATTTTGCAGCTTATCTCCGGAAGCTGACTTCAAATCTTTTCGGCTCATATAATCTTAGAAAAGACAATATTAGCGTAAGACTGGACCTTGAGCAGATTTATCTTGATATGGATATTGCAATCCCTCTCGGAATTATTGTAAACGAGCTGGTTTCAAATGCCCTGAAGCACGCTTTTCCTGCTGGGGGGAAAGGCGAAATCCACATAACCCTTTACAAAACCGGGGCGTCTGCCTATATATACGATACTCCCTGTCCGAATCCCCACCATAGGGAAAAAAATGGTTCCCATTACATACTCAAAGTATCGGATAACGGAAAAGGCATCCCTGAAGAAATAGAGTTTCAAAATGCTGATTCTCTCGGGCTTCAACTTGTAAATATTCTTGTTGAACAGATAGACGGCTGTATAGAACTTAGAAGGAATCCCGGGACAGAATTTACTATCCGGTTTAGCAGTAAAGAAACATGAGCTAACCTTGTTCTTTTTTTTGAAAGTTGCCTCCCCTGGCGGATAATGCGATAGCTTTACAGCAGGCCCTCATGAAAAAAAAACGAACAGTTACCGCAAATCTTAACCTGAACAGGATTAATCAATGATTCCTGAACTGATTAAATGAGGGTTCCTAAATGAGGGTTCCTAAATGAGGGTTCCTAAATGAGAGTTCCTGAATCAATTTTAATATAAAGTAATTGATATATAGAAGAATACATTAAAAATATAATATATAACCTAAGTTTGACAGTATCCACTAATTGGTACTGAATATTTCCCTTCTTTTTTGACCCAACTGGACTTGACAATTCTCTTAATTTTATAAAAATT
>NZ_JJQL01000033.1:0-31370 GCF_000979975.1 Methanosarcina sp. 1.H.A.2.2 | reverse complement strand
CTTCATCTTCTTCAAGTTTTATTTTTGCCATGAATGAAGATACAGATGGGATTCAAAGCTTATAAATAGGACTCAAAATTAAGTTGCCACGACACTAGAGAATTGTTTTTACTGCCATAATTCTCACTCCTGCTCAGGCAAGACAAAAAAGCTGATTCATAAGGACTAGCTGGCTCTATTCATCAGTAAGAACTACAGTTTTTTAATATATTTTAAACTCTGGATACTCTTGTCCAGAGTGTGAAACATTTTGGATTGAAAAGGTCTATATAATATTGTCAAGTAGACAATTAAATTGGAATAAAAATATATGTATAAGAATAGAAGTAAAAAAGGTATGACCGATATGAGCGAATTCACACTTAAAACAAGACTTTTAGCTGCCCTTGAAGGCAAGCCCGTTGACAAAACGCCAGTTTGTTCCGTGACCCAGACCGGGATTGTGGAATTAATGGATGAAGTCGGAGCCCCCTGGCCTGAAGCCCACACCAACCCTGAACTTATGGCAAAGCTGGCAATCGCCAACTACGAGCTCAGCGGACTTGAAGCTGTAAGGGTCCCCTACTGCCTTACCGTCCTGGTCGAAGCCATGGGCTGTGAGATCAATATGGGCACCAAGAACAGGCAGCCCTCCGTCACCGGTCACCCCTACCCCAAAGAAATTGAAGGCGCAACAATCCCTGCAGACCTCCTTCAGAGAGGCAGAATTCCAGCAGTACTTGAAGCAATCAAGATCGTCAGGGAAAAAGTAGGTCCTGATGTGCCAATCGTTGGCGGTATGGAAGGCCCTATCACAGTCGCTTCCGACCTTATAAGTGTAAAATCCTTCATGAAATGGTCCATCAAAAAACCTGAACTCTTCGAACAGGCCCTGGACCTCGCAACTGAAGCCTCAATCATCTATGCAAACGCAATGGTCGAAGCAGGTGCAGATGTCATTGCCATTGCAGACCCTGTCGCTTCCCCTGACCTCATGAGCCCTGACTCCTTTAAGCAGTATCTCCAGCCAAGGCTGCAGAAGTTCTCCGCCAATGTGAACTCCGTAACCATCCTTCACATCTGTGGAAACGTGAACGCAGTTCTCGACTATATGGCAGACTGCGGATTTGAAGGCCTCAGCGTTGAAGAAAAAATCGGCAGCGTAAAGAAGGCAAAGGAAATCATCGGAACCAGAGCAAGGTTAGTAGGAAACATCTCCAGTCCGTTCACCCTGCTGCCCGGACCTGTTGACAAGATCAACGCCGAAGCCAAGCAGGCTCTTGCAGACGGTATCGATGTGCTCGCACCAGGCTGTGGAATTGCACCCATGACCCCACTCGAGAACATCAAAGCCATGGTCGCAGCAAGAGACGAATACTACGCCTGAAAAGGCACAAAAGATTTCTTTATTTTTTTAGGGGCAAATCCCGGAGCTCTAAAACAATTAGAACTTCGGGATGTTCTGTCCCGATTCATATTTTTTTACTTTGCCAGGAAGGAATCTCAGGAATGAGGAGATCCGGAACCAGGCCCCTAACAGGCTGTTATTTTAGGAGGCTCAATCCAGGCAAGAGATTCAGCAAAACTCACCGGAACAGCTTATTCGCCACAAAACTTCTTGAAATTTATTAAAAACAACAAATGCTGAGATAATTGTTGAGTAAGTCTTAAACTTTTTTGGAGGAGGTTAAGATATGAGAACAGGAGTTGCAATTGACCTGGGAACCAGCGGATTCAGGGCCCAGAAAATTGACCTGGAAAACAGCAAGATTAAGAAAACCGTGATAACTCTCCGGAACCCCCTGCCGGGAGCAAACGTAATGGACCACCTTGACTTTGCAATCCATTACGGGCTTGACAAAGCTCACGGGCTCTCGGCAACGGCAGTAAAAAATATCATTACGGAACTCGGAGTAAAACCCGAAGAGATGGAGAAGTTCTCAATCTGCGGAAACCCTATCCAGCTTTCTATCTTTCAGGAAATTCCCATTGAAGACCTGGCATACGCAGGCGAGCGTAAGAAACAGAAGTATCATATTGAAGAACAAAACAGAGACGCTCGAGTCGTACCTCTGACCGAAATCGAGGGATTTGAGAAGTTTAAGAACTGCAAACTGTTTGTGCCCCCCTCCATAAAACACGAGGTTGGAGCCGATGCACTTGCCCTTATAGTAAAGGCAGGCATGATCGAGAGTGATGAGATTGCGATCGCTACGGACTACGGGACAAACGCCGAAATGGCCCTGAAATCAAACGGGATTATTTACACCGGATCGGCTGCTGCCGGGCCAGCTCTCGAAGGTCAGGAAATCGAATGCGGGTCCATTGCATCCCCGCATACCATCTGCGATGTCGAATTTGAAGGAGAAAACCTGCGCTGTTACGTGCTCGACAGGGATATGAAAACAGCTATGGGAGACCTCGTAAACCCGAAGACCGGGGATGTTGTGGAAAAGGGAGAGGTCACTGCAAAAGGCATTACAGGGACAGGAGTTATTGCCCTTATCGAAGCCGGGATAAGGAACAAACTGATAGTTCTGCCAAAAATTAAGACTCCTGAGGGCATCATTCACCTCCAGGATGGGATCAAGTTTACGGATAAAGACCTTATCGCGGCCGGAAGAGCCATAGGGGCACTCAGGGCAGGGCACATTACCCTCTGTGCAGCTGCAGGCATTGAGATGGAAGACCTCAAGATAGCTCACATGTCAGGAGCTGCCGGGACTTACATGGATGCTGCAAAAGCTCACCAGGTAGGGATGATCCCTTACAACGCAAATTATGTCTCCCAGATAGGGAACACTTCCCTGACTGTTGCCCGGGAAATCCTGCTTTCTGAAGACAGGCTCCGGGAACTGCAGGCAATTGCAAAGGAAATCCTGGGCACGCATGTGATGTTCGCAACCTCCGAGGCCTTTAAGGAAGCATATATGCTTGAACTTGCCTACTGGAACGAGGGTATGGCATTCAAGATGCTACAGAAGTTCCTGAAAAAGAAAAAACTCCCCATGATCAGCGAGCCTTCAACGCTCCTTAAAATCGACCGTCAGGTTGAAAGGGATATTCCTGAACTCGGAGAAGAAGGACTTGAAGTGCTTGAAAAAGTCGGGACCTACCTTACCATGGTCATCGAAGACTGCACAGGCTGCAAACAGTGTGCAAAGGTATGCCCCAACGGAGCTCTCAGGATGGAAGACAACGGGACTGTAAAAATAAGGACCGACCTCTGTGACGGAGCAAACTGCCAGCGCTGCCTGCATGCCTGCCCGGATGACAGGTTCAAATGGGAAAACCTGACTGTTGCAGGCAACTGAGAAGGAAAAAAGAAGGTAAGAAAAACTTATTAAAAATGAAATAAAGTGGAATGCCCGTGAACTAAAGTTTGCGGGCTTACTGCTTCATTTTCCGTGGTCAGAAGATGCCGAGTGAGTGAACTACTCCTAGCTAAAGCATAGGAGCTTTCTCCCTTCTTTCTCGTAAATATTTACCTTCAAAACTAGAGTTATTTTTTGTTTGTACCCACGAAGTTTGTTCAGTTGCTTTTAATTTTTGACTTTATTATGTTTCTTTTAATTTTGAACTGTTTTACTCTGAAAGCCGGGATAAACCCGGAGGGAATAGATGCCAAAAACGGATTGAGAGACACAAAAAAGATTTTGATCACCCCCGATTTAGAGATAAAACAATATACTTTGAGAATAGAAAAATTGACGCTTATATCTCCGGAGCAGAGGTCTGGGGGTTTACAATTCATTCTAGAATGACAGGAAAGAAAAGGGAAATAAGCAGAAAGCGGCAGAAAACGGCAGAAAACGGAGGAAAGAAAGTGGATGTCATTGTTGTGGGTGGTTTCCTGGGAAGCGGGAAGACAACCACTATTATCAATATGGGTAAATACCTGGCAGAAAAAGGAAAAAAAGTTGCCATCATCGTGAATGAGATAGGGGAAATAGGGATTGACGGGGACGTGATCAAAAGGTTCGGATTCGATACCAAGGAGATCACAAGCGGCTGCATCTGCTGCTCTCTGAAAGTAGGGCTGAGGACAACAATCACCCTCCTCGCAAATGAATACAAACCCGATATCCTGATGATCGAGCCCACAGGAATTGCTTTCCCACACATTATCAGGAACGAAGTCGAGCTTATGAATCTTGGAGATAAGGTGAAAGTCGCGCCCCTCGTGACCCTGATTGATGGCAGCCGCTTCAAGCATCTGATGAAAGAGGTAAAAGAATTTGCCATGAGACAGATTATAGATGCCGAGATTCTGGGAATAAACAAGGTAGATCTGATCGAACCTATCAGAATCCCCATTCTGGAAGCTTCAGTCCAGCAGCTGAACCCTAAAGCCAGGGTGGTTCTGCTTTCAGGAAAGGATATCGGGGAAAGATTTGAAAGTTTCATGCAGGTAGTTCTCCCTGATATCAAAGAAGTTCCGGAAAAAGCTCAAGTAACCACCACAGAAGAAAAATCCAAACTTTCTGAATCTCAGGAAACCGAAGATTCCATCGAAGCCTCCGGAGTTGGCAGCTATGCTGCAGAATTTGCAATAAAGAAAGGAGAAAGCCTGAGCACGGAAACAGCAAGGGAGCTCACTACTGAATTAATGAACACAATAAAAGAAAAGGTTCTGGAGCTAAACCCCGAATTTGTAGGTCATATCAAACTCTTCCTGGACAATGGATTTGAAACCGTGAAACAGAGCATTACTATTTATTACGAAGAGCCACAGGAAGAGATCATCAAATCAAAAGAAGGAGCTGTGCCGACATTCAAGATCCTCTCAGCAGTCTCAAACGTTGAGAAGGAAGCTCTAAAAGATGCTGTGAACAGCTCGGTACAGGAAACCTTTGAGAAAAGGGGAATAGACGTGCATAAAGCCAGACATGATCAAGAACACGGCCAGAAGCATGGACATGGATATCACAAACATGAACAGCATGGACATGTACAGAGAATCGTGAGTATTAAAGGCAGGGAAAAATAAGAAGAAAGAAAAGGGCGAGTCAGATTAAAAGTGTTCCCGCTCCGCCATTTTCAAAAATATTTTTTTCCGAAAATTCCGGCCTGGCTGCCGTAAATAATTGCCAGAAATGATTCTGGCCGACAGATAGTAACGCTTTTTAATTGATTTTCTCTGAGTGGTCTATATAATACTGGGCAAGTTCATTGCCCCATTCCAGAGCACTCGGAGTAAAACTCATGATTTTCCTGTGGTCGAATTCTCCATCTTTTCCAAAGAGCTTCAGCATCATAAAAGTGTCCGCAACCATAAAAGAAGATGGTCTTAATTTTCCAGAATAGATGTAAAGAGACACCTTATTTTCCAGGCAGGTATTATATTCCTCCTCGAAGTCATTTTTCAGCCTGTTATAGACCTTTTCATCGAGAATCAGGTGCACTTCAGCTCCTTTCTCTGCACAGCTTGCCTGTATAGAAGGGCAGTCAGGACAGAAATAAGAGTAGAATGACTTGAGGGTTTTTGAGCTGTAAAGTCTGTCCCGCAAATGTCTTGGGAATTCAAAGAGGTGGTCCAGATCAGGCTCGTCCAGAGTACATTTTCCCAACATATCCATCTTCTTAATCAGGTGCCTTGGGATCGGAGACCTGTCATGTTTTGACCAGTAATCCTTGTTTCCGTCAAAAACATCAAGAAGAGAAGTAAGGGGAAGCATCTTTTCAACTATAACTTCTCCGATATCCGAGAGTTCATAGGCATTTCCCTTCTGCACGATGATATCCATATCTTTCAGTTTTTTTATCTGCGGCATTACCGCACATGCCTTTACATTAAGGGTGTCCTTGATCTCATCAATATACATCGGCCCATTAGCTAACTGGACAAGGAGATTTTTTCGTTTTTCAGAGAAGAAAATCAAGTCTATAAGGGAACTCATATTTATCCGCTTCCAACCATCATCTGTTATGTTAAGTCGGACTACCGTTTTCCGGAGCTTTACCCATAACCCACCTCAGTCCTCCGGGAAGGATAGCTTCAACATTTAGCCAAGAGCATTACTGGATAAATCCAGTACTTTACCGGGATTATTATTGCCCCGTATAATAAAGCGTTTTGAAACTTTAGCTCTTGTTGTTATACACCTCATTAAAGGAGTGGTTATCAACATATTTTCAATATAAAATTTTAATCTAAAAATGGAAAATCTCTTTAGATAAAAATCATATCAATTATATTACGAGCATTATATTTAAAGTATGATTCTGATCAGCATAACACAAACTATAGATATTATATTTAAAGTATCAGAATAAGCAAAAAATCAAAAGATATAAAGCAAACATCAGAGATATTTTATTGTTTTCAGTATAACTGAGAAACAAAAGATCTGTTTTCACACCGAATAATATAAATGCCATGGGCTCAAAAGGGCGGACCGGCCGGCGGGACGGCATCTGTGATCTTTCAACCTGTATTTTCCCGATAATTACCCTCAAATTTTCAATACCCCTCATTTTTATGTGCCCCCCTAATATTCAATGGTTTTTATTATTCAAGGGGGAGGAATTTTCCATCCCCCGGTAAAAATCTCATGTTTGCAAAAAGGCTGTGAACTTAAAAAGTAAAGATACAACAAATTTCCCCGGTCCCTGAAATAAGAAGCCCGATAAAAATCAGGCCCATACAAAATATGAGGAAAACTATATTTCACCGGGAGAGAAAAAATTGGCACTGAACTAAAAAGCACTGTCGGTTAAGCTATATACCATTGAGTTAATCTGTCAATAGTGACCATTTAAACCTGAAATGAAAGAATAACCTGGACTAAATTCAGGTGAAATTCCAGCCTGTACCGCGGCCGGAAGATTCTGATTTTCAGGAAAAATGGCCATATTGTGAATTAAGGAGTATATTATTGGATTTAGGGAATTGACGGGCTGTGGAACCCGTTAAGGATCTAAGTAAAAGTAGATAGAGATCCGGAAAAGCAGGACGAAAACTGGCTATCTGGGTCCGTCACTAAAAAAAAGGAGATTTTTCAATGGCAAAAGAAGATATTCTGAACGCTTTAGCTGATGCTGTCGTTGAAGGCGACGATGAACTTGCAGAAGAATTCGCACAGAAAGTCCTTGATGAAGACCTCGACGCATATGAAGCAATCGTTGACGGCCTTGCAAAAGGCATGAAGATTATCAGTGATATGTACGAGAAGGGAGAAGCCTTTGTCCCCAGCCTTCTGCTCGCAGCAGATGCAATGTATGCCGGAATGGACATCCTTACCCCTTACATTAAATTAGACGGAACCTCAGTCCCCAGAAATGTTATTATCGGTACCGTTGAAGGAGACGTACACGATATTGGCAAGAACCTTGTCAAGACCATGATGACCGCAGCCGGCTTCAACATGATCGACCTCGGCTGTGACGTGCCCCTTGACAAGTTCGCAGAAGCAGCAAAGGAAAACAAGGCAACTGCAATCTCAATGAGCACTCTGATGACCACAACAATGGGTGGCATGGAAACCGTTATCGAGCAGCTCCAGGAAGGAGGCATAAGAGACTCCCTCGTTGTCATGGTAGGCGGTGCACCTGTTTCCAAGACCTTTGCAGACAGCATTGGTGCAGACGGCACAGCCCTTGATGCAAGCGCGGCAGTTGAGACTCTTTCCTCTCTTGTAAGCGAGCTTCCTACCGATTTATGGAGCGATTCCTCAATTGCAGCAAGCAAGATGAAGTACAAGGAATCCCTCGCACAGAAAGGCGGCAAGGAAAAGATCGATGTAGGGCTCATAACCGCTGAAAAAGTCAAAGCCGAATTCGACTCAGTGGTCCCGAAGTTCACGGAAACCATGACCAAAGCAGAGAGATTTGGCTCTGCCTTCCAGGACAAGAAGGTCGACAGGCTCCCTGTAGCACCTCTCGCCTGCGGTGTATCCAGAAAGTTCGTGCCCTGCTCTTACAAGGACTACTCAACAAGTGCCGAAAAGTACGCAGACTGTGTCGAAGCAGGTATAAAGTACTTCAACATGGACACCTTCGTCGGCCTGACCGACCTCTGTGTCGACGCAGCAGACTTCGGTGCAACAATCAGGTACCCTGAGGAAGATACCCCTGCAGCAATCGGCCACCTCGAAGACTACGAGAAGCTTGAAATCCCCGAACTTAAGGAAGGCACCCGTGCATACAACCTTATCCAGGGCAACAAGATTGCAACAGAGAAGGCACATGCTCTCGGCGCACCCATGACTGCCCTGATCGAAGGCCCAATGGTCGCTTTGACCCAGATCATGGGAGCAACCCGCATCCTTTCCGACCTAAGGACCAACCCTGATGTCGTCCTCAAGGCCCTTGACAAGACCACAACCTACGTAGAAGAAATCATGAAGGGCATGTTCGAGGAAGCTCAGCCGGACAACCTCTGTATGGTTACCCTCTGGACCAACAACGTCATCCTCGGCGCTGACGAGTACATGAAGTCCGAAGGCCAGGTCATGCAGAACAGGATCGCTCCACTGTACAAGAAGTACAACAAGCCAGTTGTTATCCACAACTGTTCCGATGCCCCACACTGGGACCTCATCGACAAGTGGAACACGGAGTACTACAGCTACACCTTCTACCCTGATGAAGTCAACAAGGGTTCCAAGGACCACAAGTACCTGATCAGCACCCACGGCAAGAAAACCATGTTCGGCGGAGAAGTCAGCCCGATCGTCTTCCTGGACAACAGCCCAGAAGGCCTCGCCTCCATGAAAGCAAACACCGTTGCCCTCCAGGAGAGCGTCCTGAACACCCTCAAAGAGAACGGCATGCAGTCCAAGTACATGATTTCAACCGGCTGTGAAGTACCACCAGGAGCACCCTGTGACTCCATCACTGCCCAGACATACACCGTGGCAGAGAAGGGTCCGGAACTCTACAAAAAGATCATGGGATAAACCCGCTGAAGCCATTTCCTAAGAAAAAGGTAAACCTGGGCTTGCCAGGTACGGGATGGGCTTCCGGCCCATCCTCTTTTTATTTTATCACAATAAAAAATTCGGGTTCTCACTATTTCCTGCACCCTTTGCCTCAAAAAGTGCAAGCGACTAAAAACGATAGAAAAGGCATTGGGAAGGAAGAAAAACGAGAATAAAAAACGAATAAAACCACATTTGGGCCGAAAAACGTAAAAATTTCCGCAGAAGATGGCAGAGAACCTTTTTAACTATCCTGGTAAAAGAGGTGAAACCGGATGGGATATCAGAAAGTACCCGGAACTGAGGAAAAAAGGTTTTATTCTAGTCCTGTACACCCTGCGACCTATAAGCTGGAGTTGAACCATTCATCTCAGAGGTTCCTCTTCCGTTACTCAGTTATTGAAATAAGTCCTGTGAACTATGAATCGAGCTTAGCCCCGGGATCGATAGAATATACAGATGAATATACAGATATATACGCGGACTCCAGATGTTCCGATCTACCCGCAGAAGTGGACCTTACAATGGAAGATCCCGATCTCTATCTCGAATACACAGGAAGGCTCTCCGAATCATCAAAAATTCACAATTAGTATTAGTAGTAGAATTAATATAAATACTAATATTAATAATGCTTTATGAATGTCAACCGCAGCAAATGGGAAAAACATGGCAAGCGAATTAAAAACACCTGACCTGGAAAGCCAGGATGGAATGGCAAAACTGGCCCGGACTATAAAAGACAAGATCCTCATTGACGAACCGGTAAAAGAAGATGAGCTGGTAGACCAGCTCGAAAGAGCAGCCATAGAAATTGATGAGCTGCTGGGTTCATCTCTCGGGCCGAAAGGCATGAACAAGATAATAGTAAACCCTGTAGGGGACATTTTTGTTACTAGCGACGGGAAGGTAATTTTAAAGGAAATGGATGTACTCCACCCGATAGTAACTACCCTCAAAAAGCTTGCCGAATCAATGGACAAAGCTTGCGGAGACGGTACAAAGACAGCTGTTATTTTTGCAAGCAACCTTATAAAAAACGCAATCCAGCTTATAAGAGCAGGGATACACCCTACAACAGTTATAGAGGGGTATGAGCTTGCCCTTCAAAAAGCGTATGAAATGCTCCAGTACAGCATAAAGCAGGCTGGAGAAGAAGACGTACGCACAACAATTATGTGCTCTGCAACGGGAAAAGGAGTCGAAAGGTATCAGGCAGAGGCAATAACTGAAGTTGTCCTGAAAGTTGTAAGACATTTGAGCGAAAAACAGGATGGAAGAATTGACCTTAACAGGAACGTCAAAATCCTCAAAAAGAAAGGCGGACCGGAAATCGTTGCAATAGAAGGTCTGATCATGGATGAAAACCCGGCAAGGGAGGATATGCCGAAAAGTTTCCAGAACCCTGCCGTCCTGATCATAAATTATGACCTCAAGATTAAAAGCGGATACTTAAACCCTCAGCACAACCTGAAAATGGACTCGGTACAGACGGCGCTCCTGTATGAGGAGAGAAAGAAGGAGATGTGCAGGGAAATTGCCCAAAAGATCATTGATTCTGGAGCAAACGTCCTTTTCTGTGAGGGAGATATCGACCCTTATATCGAAACTCTGCTCCGGGACAATGATATGCTGGCTTTCAAGAAACTGAAAGCGAAAGACCTCGATAAACTTGCAGAAGCAACAGGCACAACCCTGAAAGTATTTCAGGATGAGATTCTCCCTTACGACCTCGGAAAGGCAGACAGCATAAAGGTTGAAAGAAGGAACGGAGAAAACTTTGTTTTCATCGCCGTGAAAGAGAAGGCAATAGCCACCATCCTGATCTGGGAACCTGTCAAATATGGGCTTGACAAGGTCGAAGAAGCGATAGACGATGCCCTGAATAATGCGGCATTCCTTATGAAAAACAGGGAAATCGTGAATGGAGGAGGAGCAATAGAGTTTGAACTGGCGCACATGGTCAGGCTGTTTGCGGCAACACAGACCGGAAAGAAACAGCTTGCAATCCAGGCGTATGCAGAAGCCCTCGAAAAAATCCCCACGATTCTTGCCAGAAATATGGGAATGAATGCAATTGATGCAATGGCGCAGATGAGGAATTCATATTCAAGAGGGATAGAGGCAAGGATAGACCTCTCACGAAAGGTAACTGATAAGGGGCCGAAAGTATACGATTCTGCAACGGTCAAGAAACTCGCCATTATCGCAGGTACAGAAACAGCAAGAAACGTGCTAAGAATTGATGAAATCGTCCCGAAGAGATGATATCACACTGATTGCAATGCCTCACCCTCTCTTCTTGGCATTGTTATCATACCCAAAAAAGAAGTTAGACCTTCAATGTCTTTCCGGAAGACACAGATTTGCCATTTTAAATGTGCCTCCCGGAAAAAACCTATATCAAAAAAATCAAAAAAAGGCGGCTGAGACCTGGTTTTGCCATTCTCCGGTCAAATGTCAGCCAAAAATCAGAAAATATGGTTCGGTGCTCCCAACTTCAAGCCTTATGGCAAGTAAAAGAGTACCGTAAGAATCAGGAAAAAGGTACTTTTCAGGCCCTTTTTGCCATTTAAAGGGTTAAGAAAAAAGACTTTAAAACCTGAGACCAGTAAGATCGGTATGCCCTCCATGCCGGAATCCTCATGGCAGGAAGGGGGCAGTCTTCCGATCATGTACAATAAGCCTTAAGAAAATTGGTAAACGAGAGGGAGGGTGATTTATTCGCCCTCATTACATTGATAAAAAACTAATTCAATAGAGCAGGATGTAGAAGTTGACGCATTCCTTCCCTGAGCTAAAGACTCCGGGGTTTCCTGCTGAGGTTTTATGAAGTGCATGATAATCGGCGGCTTCCTTGGAAGCGGCAAGACTACTACAATAAGAAAACTTATCGAATACCTTGGAGCACAGGGGCAGCGAACAGCAATTATCGTCAACGAGATCGGAGAGATAGGGATAGACGGGGACACGATCTCGGAAGGCGGAGTGGAAACCAGAGAAATTACAAGCGGATGCGTTTGCTGTACTCTTAGAATCAGCATGGAGCACACCATAAAAAGCCTTAGAAATTCCTACCGTCCGGATACTATAATAATAGAGCCTACAGGGATAGCCTTTCCGAGACAGCTCAAAAGCAATATAGAAAGCATGGATCTGCCGGGGATAACCTTCGCTCCCATAGCGAACCTCGTAGATGCCAGCCGTCTGGGCTCCGACCCGGAAGACATCCCCAATTTCATGAAAAACCAGATAGAAGACGCAGAGATCCTTGGCATCAACAAAGTTGATCTCATCGGACCTGAGAAACTCCTTGAGGTCTGCAGACTCCTGCGCAAACTGAACCCGAAATCAAGGATGGTTCATTTCTCAGCCAGGCAGGGAGGAGAAAACTTTGACAAAATGCTGGAACTGCTTGGAGGAGACAGCCAGGAAAAAACAGTTCCTGAAGCGAAAAACTCAATCGAGATGTCCGGAGTTTCGGCATATTCCTCCGAATTTGAGATCACTTCACAGGAAATTCCCCTTGAAACCGCAGTCTCTGTTTCCGAGCAGATCCTGGAGAATATAAGAAACAGAGCAAAAGAACTGAACCCCGAATTCGTAGGGCACATAAAGCTTTCCTTTACCCACAACGGAAACTTTGTAAAGGGAAGTGTGACCTCAGCGCATGAAAACCCTGCAATAGAAGTGCTTAAAAAAGAAGGAAATCCCAGGTCAAGGATAAAAGTACTTTCGGCAATAACGTCCGTACCCAGGGAAGAACTGGTTAAAGCCGTGGATGTGGCAGTAACCGGGCAACTGGAAAACAGGCAACTTTCATATGTAAAGATGGAAAAAAGAGACCACGGACACCATCAGGCCACAATAAGCCCCTTTAAGCAGAGTAACCTCTGACGGAAATACGTTTCAGGTCAAGGGAAGCCTTGACCGGACATACAACAACTTTATATAGGATCGAATTGTCCTCGATCCTTACCCGAAAGAAACCCCTTATATAGAGAGGTAAAGTACTCTTTCAGCCGTCCGGAAAAACCTGGCTTCTGGAGGGCAATAAATTTACCGAAAATATTTGGAAGTTAGCATAAGAAGAAATTAAAAACAGAGATGCAATAACTTACCAGGGAAAAGTTCGCCCACATTTTAAAAAACGGCGGAAAAAAGGCAAAAAATAGGATTTAACCAGATTCAGGAACAATTTAAAGACCTGAACTTTGAGAATCCAGTTATATATTAGGAAGAAAGTAAAATATATCGAAAATGAAGAAAAACAATTGAGCATGTAAACTATACTTGCATGCGTTCAAGATGAAATCCAGAAGAACCTGATTTTGCCTTATTAAATATTCCAGGAAAAACAAATCCACTTGATTAACTTCCATAGCTCAAATAAAAGTCTGTATATCTTCAATATCCGCAATCAGAGATATCCCTGAAAAGAGGATAATTGCTCTATAAATTTTGATACCATTGATCAAATCAATGGAAACAAAAAAACAATCCTTTTTTATAAAATCATTTGCGGAGAAAATTGGAGTGACAACTATAAAATTATAGCTGCGCAAAAATTAGCATAGATGAAGGTATATGCGAGGAAATCTAACTTTAAATTGCAAGTGAATTCCCGAATAGTAAAGGGAGTACACCTTTCATAAGTTAACTGGGAAAAAAGGTCTACTGGCACCGGAAAAATAGGAACTGGAAATCCGGAAATCCGGGAAATCAGTAACATTCCTAAGGAGCCTGAAAAACAGGAAAATTGACCTGTAATTCAGCACTTTTGTGCAACCAGTACACCATCAAGAGGTTATCCATACCCCCGCAATGGAAAGAATTCGATCTGGAGGTTTTCGAATTCATTTACATTGTTTCAGAAAGTATTTCGGAAGAAATACCTGAAAGTTCAGGAAGATGCAACTTGCAGGATCGAAGATCTGAGCAATCTGAGATCTCTTCATTATAAAATGGAGGTTAAAATATGTTGGATTTGAAACTGGAAGACATCGATGGCATATTAGTACGCTACAACGTCGCCCTCGAAAAGGAAATGACTCCTGACGAAGCAGCAGAAGAGCTTTACCCGAAGGATGAACTCATCTACCCGATTGCAAAATCAATCTATGAGGGAGAAGAAGAAGACGTGGTTGACGGACTCAAAGCCGCAATCGCTGCAGGCAAGAAACCAATCGACCTTATCAATGATGCTCTGATGGTAGGCATGGGTGTTGTATCCAAGCTCTACGACGATGGTATCATTTTCCTCCCCAATGTTATGATGTCTGCTGATGCAATGCTGAATGGTATTGAATTCTGCAAATCCCAGACCACCGAAGTACCCGAGCCCAAGGGCACAGTTGTCTGCCATGTTGCAGAAGGTGACGTGCATGACATCGGAAAGAACATTGTTGCTGCCCTCCTGAGAGCAGCCGGCTATGACGTAACTGACCTGGGCAGAGATGTCCCTGTTGACGAAGTCATTGAAGCTGTTGTAAAAGATAAACCAATACTGCTTACAGGTACTGCTCTCATGACAACCACCATGTATGCATTCAAGGAAATCAATGACAAGCTCCTTGAAAAGGGATTAAAACTGCCCTTTGCATGTGGTGGCGGTGCTGTGAACCAGGACTTCGTTGCACAATATGACCTCGGAGTTTATGGTGAAGAAGCTTCAGACGCTGTGAAGATTGCTGATGCAATCCTTGCCAGTGGGAACGACATAGAGAAGTTAAGAGCAGAATTCCACAAGCACTAAGGGAGGGAGCAAAATGGTAAAGAAATACACTTCAATGGCTTACGCTAAAGCAGATGACATGCTTTTCGGGAACTCAAAATACCCCGTAAAGGCAGGCCTTGGCCTCGAGATCGGTGCTGGATACACAACTCCTGAACTGAACTATGCCCCGAGACCTCAGGCAGGCAAATCTAAAGACAAACTCATAAAAGAATACGAAAGGATTACCACCGACGCAATGGCAAGAATGGTCCAGATCGGTGCACCTTCAATCGTACTCGAAACCGAACACGTCGAGCAAATGTCCAACAACCCCGACTGGGGAGGCGCTGTTGCACATGCCCAGAAGACCATCATGGAAGAATACCACGATGAATACGGCATAAAGTGCGCACTCCGCCACACAATCGGTGACATCCGTGAAGACCGTGACTATCTCCAACTCAGAGGAGACAAGTACACAACCTTTATGGAAGCCTTTGAACAGTGTGCCCAGAACGGTGCTGACATGCTTTCCGTAGAGAGCATGGGTGGTAAGGAAGTATTCGACTACTCTATCCTCAGGAACGACACTGCAGGTATCCTCTTCGGTATCGGTGTGCTCGGCAGCATGGACATGGAAATGATCTGGTCCGACATTGCAGACATTGCAAAGAAGAACGGAGTAGTTGCAGCCGGTGACACAGACTGTGCCCAGGCAAACACTGCAATGTTCATCGCAGGCGGTCTGCTTGACAAGAACCTTGCCCACACAACTGCAATCGTTGCAAGGGCAATATCTGCATCAAGGTCCCTCTGTGCATATGAAGCAGGCGCAACTGGCCCCGGGAAGGACTGCGGATACGAAAACACCATCATAAAATCCATCTCTGGTGTACCAATTGCTCAGGAAGGTAAGACTTCCACCTGCGCCCACTCTGACGTAATGGGTAACCTGACCATGCAGTGCTGTGACCTCTGGTCCAACGAATCCGTTGAATACCACGGTGAATTCGGCGGTACCACAGTTCAGTGCTGGTCCGAGACTCTTGCATACGACTGTTCCATGATGAACACCGCTCTGAAACTCGGAAAAGGAAAGGACCTCAGGGACATCCTCACACTCTCTGACAAGTACAGAGACCCACAGGGATATGTCCTCGCCTATGACAACGCCTACAAGGTAGGACAGGCAATTGCAAAGGACGGAAACAACAACTACCTCCGTTCCAAGAACGCTGCAATTGAGTGCTGTAACATTGTAGAAGAAGGCATCAACTCCGGCAAGCTCAGACTTACAAGGTTCGAAACCAATGCTCTTGCAAAGGTTAAAGCCGACCTTGTAGCCCTTACCGATGATGCTGAAAAGTTCATGAGTGAAAGCCTGACTAAATACAAACAGGAAGTTGCAGTTTTCAGACCTGAAAACTACGGGCTCTAAGCCCTAAACTTCTTTTTTTAATTTTTTAAAAAATGGCTTCAGGGGAATGATCATGAGCGAAAACGTAGGAACTTCTACCATAATAATCGACAAAACTGCAAATGCCGCCCCTCTCGGCTTTACCGGCCTGGGCCTCGCTGCAGTCCTGTTGAGTCTGAGCTACATCGGCGTATACCCTGTGGAGTCAATGATTGTCTCCATGGCAATATTCCTGGGAGGATTTGCCCAGGTGTTTGCAGGAATCATGTCCTGGAAGAAAGGAGATATTTTTGCAGGAACTGCATTTTCGGCATTCGGCCTTTTCTGGTTCTCACTGGCCGGACTGCTTGTAATGCCTGCAATGGGCTGGGCGGAAGCCTCTTCTGGAGCCGCTATGGCCGCATATCTCTTCATCTGGGGTGTGTACACCTTTGTTATGTTGATCATTACAATGAAGATCGGAGTCAGAGCCCTTCAGTTTGTATTTGTGACATTATTTATACTATTTATGCTGCTTGCCGTTGTAAACGCAACCGGAAGTACCGGGCTGCTTGTAGTGGCTGGATACGTTGGACTTATTATGGGTCTTGGATCTCTGTATACGGCTCTTGCCATGGTAATGAATGAAGTTCATGGAAAGACAGTTGCTCCACTCTGAAGATAAAGTAATGACAGCATAAAACCCTCAGTAAAAAAGGTATCTGAGGAATACCTACACCAACCTCGAAGGCCTACAAAACCCACAAAAAAGACAGGGCAAAAACAGGACCGAAAGCCCGAAAAAGTTCTCAACCCTTGAAGACACAGGTTATAAATCTGTGTTTTCAATATACTCACCCTCTCCGAGATATCTGGATTTTAGTGGCTGAAAATGCTGCGTTATGTACCGCGGCAGGGAAAATGTAGGCCTTCGAGGTCTTATAAATTTTTAAAATTATTTCAATAATAAAGCAATCTCTTTTCAACCCGGTCAAATGGGCCCGCTTTATAAAGGAGGATTAAAACAATCATTAAGGGGAATTTCGGATGAAAGCGGACAAAAATTTGAATAACCTCCGGAACAGATCATATACCGGGCTTTTTTTTAGTCTCGTACTAACTTTTGTTAAATTGAGTGCAGGACTGTTGGGAAACAGCACAGCACTTCTTGCGGATGCAATCCGTTCCTTTTCAGAGTTAATCGGCGAATCCGTAAAACTTCTGGACCATTTTATTACCAGCAAACCCGAAGACTGGAACCATAATTATGGATATGGAAAAATTACGACCCTCTTTACGGGAGCAGGAGCATGTGTGCTTCTTTTTGCTGGAGTACAATCATTAACTCTAGCTTCAGGAGAGCTACTTATGTTTATACAGGGAAGAGGGACAGAAACCCCTGAAATGTTTGCACTCTACGCAGCTGCTTTTACCCTTGTATCAAAAGAAATTATTCATTTTTTTAATAGGAGAGCCGGAAAGCAAACTGAGGGTATTTCCTCAGAAATTGACTCTTATACCAGAAAAACTCACATCAGAAGTCTATTTTTTTCATGTTTTGTTACTCTGGGCATAGGATGCACGTTTCTCCCCGGAAAAAATTGGGCTATAGCTGATTCTCTTATTGCAGTTCTTTTAAGCCTTTACCTTCTCGGAACCTCGAGCAAGCTCCTCTACGGTACTGCCAACGAACTCATAGAAGCTTCCCTTGATGAAGAAAACAATCGGAAGATCAGGGAGATAATAAACAGAACCGAAGGAGTACTGGATTCCAGCGAGCTTAAAACAAGGAGGATAGGAAACGGGATAGCAATTAATGCTTGTATTACTGTAAATAACTCTCTGAACATTCAGGAAGTTGCAGAGATTGCAGACCTGGTGGAAACGAGACTGAAAACAGCCTATGGGTAGGGCATATATACCCTTATAAAAGCAGAACCTGCCCTTGAGAGAAATTGTTTTTTCCAGAAAAAGATAAGAAGTTCTGAAATCAGATATCCATTTAGCTACTACATGTTTAACAACTATTCAGATTAAAATAATAATAACAAGCTTTAACCAGCCGGAATCTGACCATGAGCCAGAGCCCGAAAACTGGCCAGGTTGTTTAATAGTATCTTAACAGAAACATTACTAGAAACTAATAATTTTCCGAAACGCCTGAAGAAGCCGCTATCCAATTCACAAAAGAGGTAAGTAAGAAAATGCACTTCAGTCTTGGAATCGATGCAGGGGGCACCTATACTGATGCCGTTATCATAAGGGATTCTGATGGAGAAGTAGTTGAGGCGAGCAAAGCTCTGACGACCTACCCCGACCCCCTGCCGGGAATGAAAAATGCAATCGACAGACTGGACCCCGGCTATCTTAAAGACATAAAGCTCGTATCCGTCTCCACCACCCTGTCCACAAATACGATTCTGGAAAACACCGGATTTCCGGTAGGGCTGATCATGATCGGAGACTATGTGATCCCGGAGAACCTGCCAACAGACTACTGGGTAGCAGTCTCAGGCGGGCATAACAGCGATGGAGAAGAACTAAAAGCCCTGGACCTTGGTTCCGTAGAAGAATTCGCCCTCAAAGTACAGAATAAAGTTTCTGCTTTTGCGGTTTCTTCGTATTTCAGCAACCGAAATCCCGAGCACGAGCTTGCCGTCAAAAAAGCTGTAAAGGAACTTACCGGGCACCCGGTTGTTTGCGGCCATGAGCTATCCCAGGATCTTGGAGCCTATGAAAGGGCCATAACTGCTTTTCTGAACGCTCAGCTAATCCCGATTACCCATAAGTTTATCCAGTCAATAATCAAAGAATTTGAAAGCCGCGGGATCAGCGCAAACATGCTGATGCTAAAATGCGACGGGTCAGTAGTTGGAATCGAAGAGGCTCTGGAAAAACCCATTGAAACTATTTTTTCAGGGCCTGCCGCGAGCCTTGTGGGGGCCTCTCACCTCAGCAGACTTGACACATGCGCTGTTATTGATGTTGGGGGCACGAGTACGGACGTAGCCATGATGCAGAACGGGCTCCCACAACTCAGTAGCGCAGGTGCGGTAGTCGGAGGCTGGCAGACCCGTGTAAAAGCTATCCGTATGGAGACCTCAGCAACCGGAGGAGACAGCCATATATGGCTTAAGGGCGACCGGATAAACTTAGGTCCCCGCCGGGTTATTCCTCTCTGCAGGGCTTCTGCCATATATCCCGAATTCAGGGAGAAACTTAAGCATAACAGGGTAGCAAAAGGTTATCTCTGTGAAAACATCCAGGTAACGAAATTTTTTGTCCGTACGGATTTCAGGCCTATTGAGCTGAAAGCAGGAGAACGTGAGATATACAGGCATATCGGAAAAGAGCCTGTTTCCTTCGGAGACCTGCTAATAGCACTGAAAAAACGCCCCTCGCCTTCAATGCTCGATTCACTTATACAGAAAAGGCTGATTCAGGCTATAGGTTTTACACCCACCGATGCCCTGCATGTCCTTGGGGAATATACCGAATGGGATGTAGAAACTGCAAGGATAGGGGCTTACATGCTCGGAAGGCCGCTGAAGCTAAGCCCGGAGGCTTTCAGTGCTGAAGTAAAGCGCAGGGTTGCGCACAACATTGCCGAAGATCTTATCGCATATCTGATAGAAGGAATGCCCAGGTCCGAGATTGACAGAGTACTTATGGGAAAGAACTTTACGCGGTTTAGAATAGAAATTCCTGTGGTCCTTCTAGGAGGGCCTGCATGGGCATATGTGGAAGAACTGAGTAGACTGATTAATGCCGGGTTCATAGTTCCCGAACACGCTGATGTTGGCAATGCAGTTGGCGCCCTTGTTGGGAAAGGAATCAAAAGGGTAGAGATTCTCATAAAAACAAGACTTGTTTCCAGGTCAGGGGAAGAAAAACCTGAAGATGATGAGGAATACGGCATAGCTCCGGAGAGTGAAATTATAGAAAGTGCTCTTCGGCAAGAAAAGAAAAACGAGTTTATTGTATTTTCCCCTTCAGAAAGGAAGAAATTTGAAATATACGGCGAAGCTCTGGAATATGCAGAAAAGCTGGGGAAACAGCTTGTCATGGATTACATGATCAGTGCAGGGCTTGAAAAAGAGGACATAAAGATAGATGTCAGCAGGAAGCACCTGGCGCCCAGCGGCTGGACAGATGTGCCTCTGGAAACAAAACTTGTTTTTGTAGGGGTCGGCGTTCCGAAAAACACAGTAACAGGCTGAAAGGAAAAGAATAAAACAAACTTTCGTGATAGAAATTTATAAGCAGGGAGATATATATCTGAAGCAATATCTTAATACATCCGGCTAAAAAGAGAAATGAATACAGCTAAAAAAAGATATAGATCACTTAAAATAGAGTAAAAAATGGGGCTGTTTTGACAATGCAATATAGTCTGGGTATTGACGCAGGTGGAACATACACTGATGCAGTTATCTTAAGGGATTCGGATAGCCGGATCCTTGATACAAGCAAAGCGGTTACCACCTATCCGGACCTTATGACCGGAATTCGAAATGCAATGGATAAGTTGAATCCGGAATACCTGAAGAAAGTAAAACTTGTGTCGGTTTCCACAACTCTTTCAACAAATACCATCCTGGAAAGGACAGGGTATCCTGTGGGCCTGATCCTTGTAGGAGATTACACAATCCCCAAGGAACTCCCAGCCGACTACTGCATTACGGTTAGAGGCGGACATGATAGCAACGGAGAGGAACTCCACCCGCTTGACATAACTGCGGTAGAACAGTTTGCTGTGAGTATGAAAAAGAAAGTCTCTGCATTTGCCGTTTCTTCCTATTTCAGTACCAGAAACCCGGAACATGAGCTCAAGATAAAGAATGTAATCCTTAAACTGACAGGGCATCCTGTGGTCTGCGGGCATGACCTATCCCAGGAACTGGGAGCCTACGAAAGGGCAGCAACCGCGGTCCTGAACGCCCAGTTAATTCCCATAACCTATCAGTTTATCCATTCAATTATCGCCGAAGTAAAGGAAAGAGATCTTGATGCGAAGGTCCTCATGCTGAAATGTGACGGCTCAGTCATAGACATAAAAGGAGCAAAACTGCGCCCCATCGAAACGATATTTTCAGGCCCTGCTGCAAGTATTATGGGAGCCTCACACCTTTCAGGACTTGACACATGTGCCGTAATCGATGTAGGCGGGACAAGCACCGATGTATCTATAATAGAAAACGGAATCCCTAAACTTTGTGAGAGAGGCGCCATCGTGGGAGGCTGGCAGACCCGGGTAAAGGCAATCAAAATGGAAAGCTCTGCAAACGGGGGAGACAGCCATGTATGGTTCAAGAAGTGCGTGAGGATAGGCCCAAGGAGAGTCATGCCCCTCTGCTTTGCTGCAGTAAAGTACCCCAATTTCAAGGAGAAACTTGAAAAAAACCCGGTACCCCTTAGAACCATGCTCAATGAGCATATCCAGCCAACAAAGTTCTTTGTCAGCACCGGTGTTACACCCATCAACCCCACCGAAAGTGAGAAGAAATTACTGGAAGTTATAGGAAACGAACCTCTTTCCATTCATGATATCCTAAATAAAATGAAACGTTTCCCCTCTCCTGCAGTTCTCGACTCACTGATGCAACAGCGGCTGATCCATGCAATAGGCTTCACACCTACGGATGCCCTCCATGTCCTTGGGGAATATACGGAATGGGATGTCGAAACCGCACAGATAGGAGCCAAAAAACTTTCCCGCTTTACTCAGATGGGGGTCCATGCCTTCTGCAAAAAAGTGAAGCAGCAGGTTGCCAGAAACATGGCTTACAGCCTGATGTCCTTTATTATGGAAGGAAGGGGAAAAGACGGAATAAAGAAGATGCTGGAGGGAGAAGTCCCCGCCCAGTATAAGATAAATATCCCCATCGTCCTGCTGGGAGGGCCGGTAAAAGCCTATCATGAAGAACTGAAGGCTCTGATTGATGCAGAAATCATAGTCCCTGAACAGGCTAGAGTAGGCAATGCGGTTGGAGCCCTTGTGGGAAAAGGAATCAAAAGAATTGAAATAACTATAAGGCCCAATTTAATGGAAAATCCGGACCAGAATTTTCTGGTGTTTACCCCGGCTGGAAGGAAAAAATTCGAGCAGTACAGGGGAGCAGTGGAATACGCTCACAAGGTCGGAGAAGAACTTATTCTGGATTCAATGAAAGATTTCGGGCTTCCGGCCAGCTCAATAAAGATAGACACCAGCATAGAGTATCTCTCTCCACCCGGCTGGAAGCATACGCCAATGGAGACAAAGATGACCTTTGTAGGAGTCTGTGCACCTGGTTTTTCAAAGGATTAAAATTGACAATTCTGTATCCCCGTGTAAAAATGATTGACTTGAAAAACTCCGGAGAAATGCGGAAGTTGACATTGAACAGCCAAGAAGCAGCCTGCCGGGAAAAAGGATCGGCGGCATATAGCAAGATAGTACACCACAGGAAGTAAGGAGATATGGAATCTTCACTTATTGATCTTGTTTTCCGCTCCGATAAAAGAAAAAACCTTCTTATACTGCTGGATGGAGGCTCAAAAAGCATTGATGAGGTCAGGACAGAACTTGATGTTACCGCCACGTCGATTCTTCCACAGATAAAGAAACTCATAGACAGTGACCTTATAGTGCAGGAAGACAGGATGTACAAACTCACAGTGCTGGGAGAGTTTATCATCAAGAAGGTAAAGCCACTGATAAGTGCCCTTGAAGTCGTGGAAAAAAATAACTGTTACTGGACAAACCACGACCTGAACTCAATTCCCCGCCATCTTCTGGAGCGAATATCCGAGCTTGGAGACTGTACCCTTGTCGAACCCGACCTGAATCACATATATGAACCATCTCCGAAAATAATAGACAGTATGGTCAATGCAAAGCGAGCTTCGACCCTTGCTTCTTATTTCAATCCTGCCTATCTACCCCTGTATGTTGAACTCGGAAGAAAAGATGCCGAGATTTCTCTGAATTTCACACAGTCAGTCTGGGACCATCTCTCAAACGAGCACTCAAATATGATAAAAGAAGTAATGGGCATGGATAATGTAAGTCTGTATGTTTCCAAAGAAGGAGTAAAAATTACAGAAATTACAGTAACTGACAGAATAATGCTCCTGGGGCTCTTCGATAAGAATGGAAAATTTGACCAGCAATTTATTATGAGCTTTGAGCCCAGCGCTCTTCGGTGGGGCCAGGAATTATTCGATTATTTCAAAAGGCTTTCCAGGCAGGTAAAAGAGATCTGATCTGAAGAAGACCCATAAAAGAGAAAATATGCAGATGAACCCTACAACTAATAAAGATAATGAAAAATAATTATATTAGTAATCCGTTGCATAAAAAAATGGCAATTTTCGATCTGTCCCCTCGCTCATGCTCTGAAAGCCAATCTATGGAAAGAATATCAATTTTGCGAGTAAAGCATGACAGGTGCACAGATTCTGGGTATAGAGATATATACAATGTTAGATATAATAAGATGAAAAATAAGAGAGGGAATTAGATGGAGTCATCATTACTGGATGTTCTCTTTCTTTCAGAAAAAAGGAAAAACCTCCTTCTACTGCTTCTGGACGGACCAAAGAACATCGAAGAGATTAAAAATACACTCGATGTGCGCTCAAGCCCCATAATGACCCAGATAAAGATCCTGATGAAGCAGGACTTAATTGTCGAAAACGACCGGCTCTACAAACTTTCCAGTATCGGAGAGATTCTTGTCCCCAAGATGAGAGCAATCCTTGAAACTTTTAATGTCTTCGATAAAAACCACGATTACTGGATAAACCAGGATATGACGTCAATTCCTCCTGAATTCCTGGATAGTATCGGAAAGCTTGGAGACTATAGTGAAGTAAACCCTGACCGAAACCATGTGTTCGAGTACCCAAAAGAAGTCGTAAAACACCTTTCCGAATCCGAGAAGGTAATGATCTCATCTTCATTTTTCCTTCCGATTTATCCTTCGCTCTGTATAGAGCTTGCAGCAAAGGGTACGGATATTACACTTGTATTCACGGAGTATGTTTATGACAGGATGCTCAACGACTACAAAAAAGAGCTTGAACATTTCCTGAACTTAAAATACACTAAACTCTATGTCTGCAACAACAATAATATGAAAATCGCATCAAGCATAGTTACAGAGAAATTTATGGCCCTATCCCTCTTTTGCAATAGCGGGATCTATTACAACCATAACCTGGTAAGTTTTGACGACAGCGCACTTAAATGGGGAAAAGAACTTTTTGACCATTATAAAGGCATGGCAAGGCCGATTACAAGGGTCTGAGAGGAATCTCACCTCCATTAAAATTCCAGATTAAATAACTCTTTAAACAGATCAGCGTTTAAACAGATCAGCTCTTAAAAGGTACTGCCCCCGCAAGCAGTAGAAGGCTCCTTTTCCGAAGAGAGCTTTAAGAGAGCTTTCTTAAAACAATCCTCTAATGCTTTTTTTTCCATATGGGTTCATAAAAAGCCTGATACTTCGGCCTGTGAACGAGTAGTATGACGGTCATTCATCTGTAATCATTACTGGTTAATCCTGAAACTCTGCCTCATAAAACTTTGCCCGACCGCGCAGAAGACGGATATCAATAGAAAAAAAGCGGTGTTTTTAAAATAAGGGAGAACAGAGGTTCTCAGTTCACCCTGATAGTTACGTTCATTTCCGGAGTGTCTTTTATAGTGAAAAGGTAGGTCCCGGGAGTGTTAAAAGTATAGCTATAAGGAACACTGTAAGCCATTTCCTGATCAGAAAAGAGTCCTTCTTCACTTACAAGGACATAGGTCCCCTGCCTTTTGCCGCTCCACCAGGAAACTGTGTCCCCTGCCTGGACATCCAGTTCTGAAGGCCTTATTACTTTATAATACTCAAGGCGGACAATATGCTCCTCTCCAGCCCCTAAGGGCACATTTTCTTCCTGCTCCGTTACACCGGCTTCCGGAGCCGGAGTATTGGATTCATCAGTCACAGGTCCCGTATCTTTCCCAGAACAACCTGAGGAAAATAAGAACACAAACACCAGAAGTAAAACCAGAATTTTCCCTTTCATGAATATCACCATCTTTTAGCCTTTATTTATAAGGGAACTGATATTCATTATCTTTTTGATAGACTTAAGAAATTAGTGAGAAAGAAGCGGGAAAAACAAGGAATAAGATCAAAAATTAGATAGAAAGTAAGGGAATTTCAGGAGTTTTAAACCAAAAAATTCGGTACAAAAGATAAAAGAAAAAATACAGGGTGCAGGGCTCCCACCTTCAATACCGCATTCCCCGAAGACTGCGCCAAGAACAATTGCACGACCGATTTCAAGGGTACCGGATTCGGGTTCGATGCTGGCAGGAGAGAGGAGATACTCGTCTTCGGAGTCGGAAAGCCCGTCCCTGTCGGTATCTTCAGAGAAGGGGTTCGTGCCAAGTTCATATTCTTCCAGGTCGTCAAGGAAATCATCATCGCTATGTTCTGTGGTCGGATCGCTGAATAGTTGGAAGTATTGTTTGCCGTTATACTCGACGAGTTTGCCGGCTTCTTCCCCATCAAGCAGTCCGTCCCCGTCAGTATCAGGATTCTCAGGATCAGTGGTGTACCAGTTGCCAAAGCCGTCCCTGAAACCGGTGGTTTCGGTGATGTCGGGAATGCCATCATCATCTGTATCTGTTGGCTCGATTTCTTCAGAGATCGTCCGGAAGACGTCAGGCAGGTCTTCGGCAGTCGAAACGGAGAAATACTGTCCGCCTGTGGCCGTTGCAATGCCTGTGAGTAAAGCGGTGTCCACATCGCTACCAAGGCCGACGGTGTAGACGGTGATGTTGTTAGCGATTGCCTGCTGGGTGTAGGAATCACTGTAGGAGCACTACTTATCTGGTGTGAATAAAAAAGAGATTGCAGATCCAATTTCAATTGAAGTTGAATCTGTTTGTTCAATTTGCAATACATAGGCTTTTAGTCGTGAAGTTGGCCCGAAAGTGCCTGAAATCCGAAGGTCCTTACAAAACTCTTTTTTAAATCAAAATATCAGTTTTCCTTTTTGACTTTACGAGCATCCAGACGCCCTTCAGCTTTTACATAGTCACCAATTTTGAGATCCGATTTTTTGGGGATTTGTACTGCGACAAAAATCCCGCAATCGACGATTCCATGCTTGTAACCTGTTGCCTCTTCATCGTACCAAATACCGTCCTTATAATACTTGTAAATTATTGGGAAAAACTCCTTTATTTCTCCTGACAACCTGCAATGAGCTTCAAAATGCTCTGTAGAAACAATATTTTTTTCTCCACAATTTATTATATCAAGTTCAGTTGTCATTAATGACAATTGTATCTCCGTCATTTCTCCTTTCACAAAATCTCCTTCAGTAAGGTAATCAGAAATGAAACAATTCAGTTTAAAGGTATTTATTCCAATTACGATTTCCTCTTCATAGGTTTCTTCATTTTTATCCACTTGAAGAATTTTTACATTCACTCCATATTGTTTCATAGTAATTATCCACCATATTTTCTTCCTGGATTCCCAAAATTTAAGCGCATGTATCTATTCTATAAGCATATTAACTCGATGTCAATAGAATTTTTGCACCTAAAAAGGGGCAGAAGTTAGGTTTATCGTGTAATTAATCATCTGCGTGCGCAGTCATTACTCTACCAGGGCTTATACCAGTTGACCTATCACTTACACCTACACTAAACGGTGCTAATACTCCATTTTTATCGGGGAATTCTTTTGTATATGTTATGCGATCTCCGGGGACATATTTGGTGACCTGCCCATCTTTCATTGTCTCATAAATCATTTGTTCAACCTTTTCTAGTGGTACTGGTCCAAATTTATCTCTTATTTGCTGCAATCGTTTCTCTCTAATAATATGCAACCACCCCCATGAATTTTCAAGTCCTTCTCCAAGCCATGCAAGTCTTCCATCGCAAGCCCTCAAAACACCCATAGTTTTTTGTAAGTCGACTCCTCGTTCAGCTAATACTATCAAATCATCTACATGTGCCCCAAGGTTCAAATTCAGTAATCTCGTAGCTGCATTGTCAAACAGAACATCAAGAATAACCTTTTTCGCCTGATTCAGTGGCACATACTTAAGAAGTGGGACCACTACTTTCTGGACGTCATTGAGCTTCGAAGAATACTTCCCGAGGAAAAGAGTGAGTGCTGCCCCTGTTTTTACTCCATCTCCTATACCTGATAAAGCACCTGCCGCATTCAGGGCTGCACCAAGCTCGTCACCATTAATTAGAGCCTGTACCGCATCCCGTAGCGTACTTTTAATAAAATGATATACACCGGGTAAGGGTAAACAGAATATTTTCTGTAACCCACAATCATCAATTTATATGCAGCCACCAATATTTGGCAGGGGCAAATGGTTCATAAGAAGGGTATTCGTCAAGACCCATACATTTTAAAATGTCATCAAGGTCCTTTTTGAAAATATTATCCATTTCTTGGACTTTGTTCTTTAATCCTTCAATGTTGAGTTTTCCATCCAAATATTCAAATAATATTTCTATATACGTTCTAACGCTAATTAGTATGTCAAATTCATACTCATCAGCAAAAAATAGTCCTTTATTCCTATTGAGAAAATATTCTTTATATAATGGATCGAGTTCTTCGTTTGCCCTAAAAATATCTTTATATTTTTGAAAATCCGAGAAATATTCTTCGTACGTACCAATTAAGCCCTTTAAATCATTGTAAAGAGGATTTAAAAAATCCTCTTTATAGTCTTTCTCATAAGCCTTAAACTCTTCATCTATTTTTGATACTTCTCTCTCAAATTGGCTTGTGTTACATCCTATTTTCCCAAGAGAATCTAATATCCAGAATATTCCTTTTCTATTGTATAATGGAAAAAATGGAGTTTTAACTCCATAGGGTCCCACTTTTTTTGGATCTGTTTTCATTTCAGTTATAGAATCCCGATAATACTCTAGATATCGTCTAAGCGCATCTAAGAGATACTTTTTGTCCATTTATTCACCTTCATATAAGCCGAATAAATCTGTTTGGATTGTTATCTATTTCCTTGGCAGCTCTTATAAACAGGGTTGCAATCTGGCCGTCTTTATTTCCTGCTACGAATTTTCCCGTGGAACGTTCGTACACCCCTAATGTGCCATGCAAAGTATCATAGTATTTTTCCACACCGACTTGTTCATTGATCAGTGCCATCGCCATATCAACATACTGTTGTTTCCCAACTAGATCAGACGGATTTCCGCTTAAACTGAGTTTTTGCCCATGTTTTGCAAAATGATAATCCAGATTCGCAGCTGATCCTATATTTCCAGGTGACCAAACACCTGTATACACTTTTTCCAGTAAAGTTCGGACTTTATTCAGGTCCACGCCTTTATCGAAAAGTTTTATGAGCGTATCGACTGAAACGCTGTGAGCAGTATGCAAAGCAGAAGCTGCATCATCACACAGGGAATCCATTACTTTTAATGCAGTATAGGGCGGCAAATCATCAAGAACTTTACTCAGTACTTTACAGACCTCAAAGATTTTTGTGGGATATTTAGAAACGAAGAGACTGATGGCTGCACCTGTTTTCACCCCGTCTCCTACACCTGACAATGCACCTGCGGCATTCAGGGCAGCGCCCAATTCGTCACCGTTGATGAGAGCCTGCACAGCATCTCTTGCATCAGCTACAGCCCCGGCAACCGGAACCAGTGAAAAGCCAATCCAGCCCACAAGGTAGTATGCAGAAGATGCGATCTCACTATCAACAAACCCAGCTAAACTTCCGCCTTCAATGCCGCATTCCCCGAAGACTGCGCCAAGAACGATTGCGCGGCCGATTTCAAGAACTCCGATTTCGGGTTCGATGCTGGAAGGGGAGAGGGGATACTCGTCTTCAGAGTCGGAAAGCCCGTCCCCATCCGTATCTTCAGAGAAGGGGTTCGTACCTAGTTCATATTCTTCCAGGTCGTCAAGGAAATCACCATCGCTATGTTCTGTAGTCGGATCACTGAATAGTTGGAAGTATTGTTTGCCGTCACAATTGGCGAGTTTACCGGCTTCCTCCCCGTCAAGCAGTCCGTCCCCGTCAGTATCAGGATTCTCAGGATCAGTGGTGTACCAATTACCAAAGCCGTCCCTGAAACCGGTGGTTTCGGTGATATCGGGGATGCCGTCTCCGTCGGTGTCGGTTGGCTCGATTTCTTCAGAGATCGTCCGGAAGACATCAGGAAGGTCTTCGGCAGTTGAAACGGAGAAATACTGGTCACCTGTGGCAGTTGCAATACCTGTGAGCAGAGCGGTGTCCACATCGCTACCAAGGCCGACGGTGTAGACGGTGATGTTGTTGTTTATTGCCTGCTGGGTGTAGGTATTGCTGTAGGTGCCCTGACCGTCGGTGAGCAGGATTACCATCCAGGCGTGTTCGGAATCCCCGGAATTGATAAGGTGGCTGTTTGCGGTGTTCATACCGGCGCCGATGTTCGTTCCGCCGGAGGCATCAAGGCTGTTTATGGAAGAATTTACGGCATCGAAGTCACTGGTAAGGGGACGGATAAGCCTTGAATAAGAGTCAAAGTCGACGACTCCTGCCCGGTCCCCGGGGAGGAGAGCCCCAACGAAGTTCTTTGCAGCGGTTTTCCGGTAACCGTAGGGGTCGTTCCAGCTCATGCTGCCCGAACTGTCCATTGCAAACATGACGTCCACATAGACCACATCGACTCCACCGCCTCCTCCCCTGCCAAGGTTCATCTCGGCGTCGAAAAGGGCGTTCCAGGTAGGGACATAGAAGATCGCAAAGGTCGAGAAGTGGGACGTGAGGCCTGTTACGGTATGGTTTGCCGGGTCAACAGTGGATTCCACGGGCTCGAAAGTGCCGGCACTCTCATTGAAATAAAATACGGACAGGTTTGCCGGGTCAGGCACTTTTGCAGGGTCGTAGGGGATTGTTACCTGTGCATTCTCAAAAGTCCTGTTCTCCAGGCTCAAGTCCACTACAGGACTCACAAGTGCCGAGACGTTGGTAAACAGTTCCGAGGTTTCCTCGTATATGACAACTTCTTTTGCAAGGTCTCCAGTACCCTCTATTTCGACTTTGACCCCGAGTGCGTCATCTGTCAGAGCGGAAACATAAGTTTCATCCCCGTCAGGTATCCCGTCCCCATCGCTGTCCGGGTTCAGGGGATCGGTCCCGAGGCGCAGTTCACTGTCGTCTGAAAGCCCGTCTTCGTCAGTATCCGTTAAAAGCGGGTCCGTGCCTGAGGAATTTACCTCAAAGCTGTCGGAAAGCGTGTCTTCGTCACTGTCTGCGCGCAGGGGATCGGTCCCGTACTCCTGCTCTTCCAGGTTAGTAAGGCCGTCCGAATCAGGGTCTTCCTGCGCATCAGACACTCCGTCTCCGTTTGAGTCCCCTGAATTTACATCAGTCAGGAGACCCATTCTCATAAGTTCGAAATAATCTGAAAGCCCGTCGGAGTCCGTATCCTCTTCAAAGGGGGAAGCTCCTATACGGGACTTTACAAACGCAGGTAGCTGGCCGCCAAGCATTTCCATCCCGTCAGAAATCCCGTTTCCGGCCTCGTTTTCAGGGGTCATGGTTGAGTCGGAGTCGGGGTTCAGGGGGGTCAAAGCCCAGCAGGTATTCATAAGATTCCGGCAGCATGTCCCCGTCCAGCAGGAGAGTTGCCGAGTGCACCCGGCCAGCGAGATCGCTTCCTGAAACAGTAATATTAGCGGGGCCTGTAAGGTTCAGTTCGGTAGAGAAATTCCCGTTTTCCAGAGGAAGAACAGAAGTTATTCCATTGAAGGTAAGACTGATATCGGAAGTTATTAGAGTGTCAACAAAACCCGAAACATCAACAGTTCCGGAGGAAAACGTGTCATCGGAAGGAGAATTAATCGTAATAAAAGGAGATTCGTCTTCTATCCAGAGCGTAATCTGGCTTCCGGGAACACTCCGCATTTCAACTTCAATATTAATGTCGTTTTCAGGTTCAAGAGATATACTCTTCTGGATCAAGTCTACGTTCTGGTTGAAGTCTGCCGGCCCGACTACGGGGACCCCGTTCAAAAAAATAAAAGAACTGCTGCTTGTATTTATTGCTCCGTCACCGTTTCTGATACAGAGGGTATAATTCTCATGAACATGATCCAGTGAAAAACTATCGTTTACTCTAACGGGTTTTCCATCCTCTCGTTCAAATTGTGCAGGCCCGTAGACTGTTGAAGCCATTACTGCGGGACTGAAAATAGAAACCATTATTATCGCTGCTAGTGTCTTAGAAACTTAATTATGGTGCATAATATTTAGACATTTTCTCATCAGCAACTTTTCTCGTAAACTTCCAGTTGATCTTATTTTCATGTTC
>NZ_JJQL01000021.1:0-39454 GCF_000979975.1 Methanosarcina sp. 1.H.A.2.2 | reverse complement strand
GTGCGAGGGATGGGATTCGAACCCACGAACTCCTACAAGACTAGGCCCTCAACCTAGCGCCTTTGACCTGGCTGGGCAACCCTCGCATTTAGATGTAGCAAATGAATAGGCTTAAAGAATTTTTGGCTTAAAGAACTTTATTATAATTTTTTTTATGTAAAAGCGTATTGAATTTAAAGTTAATAATATTAAGAAATTTGGTGCGAGGGATGGGATTCGAACCCACGAACTCCTACAAGACTAGGCCCTCAACCTAGCGCCTTTGACCTGGCTGGGCAACCCTCGCATCTTGTTTCCTGTTAAATTCCGGCGCGCTTTACGCCTTGCACTTCCTCACAATATCATGGATAATATATAAACGTTTCGAGCCGTGAGGGGCACTGGCAATAATTGTTGAAAGATCCCGCAGTAAACGGAATAATTCCTGAAGTATCCGGGCGCAGGAAAGCCCCTGTAAGGAGGGTTTTCAGGCCAGAATACGGTCGGAAAAATGGTGCTTGAACCCGGGCTAAACCAGGATTCAGAGCTGGTCCAGAATTGTCATCAGGCCTTCGGCTTTGCCTTTAACCACATGTGCGGCGTTAAGGACAAGGTCTTTAGCTGTATATGAACCATCGGACTCCATGGTGAAAACAAAAGCGCTCTCATCATAGTTCACCTTTATCGCATTGATGTCACAGACCTTCTCACAGAGCCTGCAGAGGGAACACCTTATGACGTCATCCTCGGCAATCTTTGCTCCGGCCTCTTCAACCTTGATAATGTCCTTAGGACATTCTGCTGCACAGTGCCCGCAGGCATCGCAGTTTTCAATGGTTATAACAGGCATGTTTTTGTAGCCACATGCAACGCCTGCCTGCCATCTAACGCTGTCTCTACCATAGCCCATGTGGGCAATAGCCTCGAGCACAAGCTTCTGTCCCTTTTTCAGCTCAACAATCGGTACATTCGGATCTGCTGGCTGGATCTTGGGATCAGCGGAGATAAGGTCCCGCGAATGAACGATTCCGGGGCCTTCTGCACTGAGGGTCAGGGAGACCTCGCAGGCAGGGCAACCTTCTCCTTCGCAGACGTCGCACTCAGCCTGAGGCCTGTACGTCTCTATATCCGTTACAAGCGGTATTAAGGAGAGACGGAGAGCCAGCTGTTCATCATAGAGTACGGAGGTGTTGTCGTAAAGGTTTACATACTCGATTGCAAGAGTGGGTACATCAGCGACCATGGCACGCCGGATGCCGTTAGCAAACGCCGTGCTTACCCTGGACAGCACAAACTTTGCAGATCTGTCCGATAACTCCAGAATGTCTACTTCCATCGTCATATACCTTAATTCCCCTTAATTTTGAATACCTTAAAAAAAGAGAATTTTGAAGAATTCTCTGAATAATTCTCTTTATACACGCCTTCCGCCTTTCGGACGGGTGCCGTCGTGCGGGACAGGAGTAACATCTTCAATCCTGCCAATGCGGATTCCTGCTCTTGCAAAAGCCCTGATTGCAGCCTGTGCACCGGGTCCGGGGCTTCTCTGCTTGTTTCCTCCGGGAGCTCTTACCTGGATGTGGATGCCGTGGATGCCCTTGTCCCTGAGTTGGTCAGCAAGCTGGCCAGCCATCTGCATGGCAGTATAAGGAGAGCTTTCGTCCCTTGCAGCCTTTACGACCATACCACCAGAGGACTTTGCAATAGTTTCAGCCCCGGTGATGTCAGTTATCGTAATGATCGTGTTGTTAAATGAGGATTTGATGTGGGCCACAGCCCATTTCATGTCTGCCATGTTTATCTCCTCCCTCCTCTCTTCTTCTTTCCACCTGGACCGCCTCTCCTTTCGGGAGGTCTTTCTCTTGCCTGCTTTGCCTCAGCGGCAGCCTTAAGGGTTGTTGCGCTGTCTGCAAGGTAGGATGCTACCTGGACAGGTCTTTCAGGGTGGGCTTCACTCATGAGAGGGGAGTTCCCATAGTACTCGATATGCATCTCGTCCTCCTTTGAGACCAGCATTCCCGGAATTGTAGCTTTTCTTCCGTTAATTGCAATGTGGCCGTGAGTGATGAACTGGCGTGCCTGGACAACTGTCCTGGAAAGCCCGAGACGGAGAACCTGGGTCTGGAGTCTCCTTTCAAGAATATTTTCAGTCTTTAAAGAAAGAATATCGTCAATGTTAGCGTCCGATTTGATAATACCGTAACGAATGAGCTTGGCAAGAATTTCTTCGGACTGAGTCTTCAGGTGACCTTCAAGTCCGCCTTCCTGACCGCCAGCGACGTTTGCAAGCAGGTTTCGGGCTTCGGATCTGTACATCCTTAGCATACTAGCTGCTTTCCAGACTTCTTTCTTGTTTCTGAGGCCGTATGCCTTCACAAGCTGGACTTCAGCAGCCATCCTGGCTTCCTGCCATGGGTGCCTGGGAGTCTCGTAACTTTTACTTTTTTTACCTGGATATGCCATTTCAAATCACCTTAACGAAAAATTACTTCTTCCTGCTCACACCGACAGTTGATCCGCGGCGGCCTGTGGATTTTGTCCTCTGTCCTCTGACCTTAAGGCCTCTCTCGTGCCTGAGACCTCTGTAGGCACGGACCTTCTTCAGGTTGTTAATGTCTTCCCTGAAAGTCAGTACGATATCTGTTCCGAGCAGGTGCTTGTTTTCTCCGGTGGCCAGGTCATTCTGCCTGTTAAGCATCCAGGTAGGGACGAGATCCTCAAAACTTCCGATTGCAGTGTCGAGTTTGGCTACGTCTTCATCCGGAAGATATCCAAGTATAGCAGCAGGGTTTACCCCAGCGCCCTTTGCAATGAGTATTGCAGTACGCCTCCCGATTCCGGGAAGACCTGTAAGAGCATACTGTACGGGCTTTGCGCCCTTCAGGTCGGTATTCATAATCCGAACAAGATGCCTTAGTTCTTCGTTATTTTTTGCTTCAACCATATACTTCCTCCATTGGAGTGCATACAGCATCCTGTAGCCCCTGATCGAATACCCTTAAAGAATACACGAAAAACTCAGGAGCAGCTCTCTAAAGGAGCTTCTTTACAGCATATACTGATGAGTTCTTTTACATGCAACTGCCAGTATATAAGGATATCTGCGCCCGCCCCCCACTGAAAGTGAATTTTCGGAAGAACTGAAAGATGATAATGGGAAATTTACTGAATAAAGAAAAGACGTGAAAGAAAAATATAGAAAAACAACATCACAGAATAGTACAGAAATCGTGTTTAATAGAAAAAGCACAGAAATCGATAGAAAAAGCATAGGAATAGTAGAGTAGAACAAGAAAGTCGAAGTAGTATAAGAAATCTTTAAAGAAATACTGAAAATTTGTAAAAACATCAGAATGAGAAAAATCTGACGCCGAGGGGGAGATTCGAACTCCCGAGGGGCTAAGCCCCACAAGCTTTCCAGGCTTGCGCCCTACCACTAGACTACCTCGGCACAGAGCTTATGACACGACTTATACCATAACGGAATAGTGGTATATAAATCTTATTCTAGGAATGTATACGGAAAAAAGAATTTAAAAGGTTAGAGCTGAACAGGCTCCTCTTTTTTAGCCCAGCCTTTTGGATAAGTTCCTGCGTTCATAAGTATGCGGATAGGAGAAGCTGCAATACCGGCAGAAGCTTTGAGGATCTCTTCAGTGTTCATTTCAGCCTTTGCAAGAGCCACAAATTCCCCTTTTAAGGTAAAGAGCCCTGCAAGTTCCCCTTTAGTCAGATTGGAGTCCAGACTTGTGATGCCAGGGACTGCCAGGGAAGCGCCTGAACAAACCGCATCCACTGCACTGTCCCGCAGGATAATTTTGGGAAGGTGGGATACGGCAGATTCCATTGGTCGGATAACCCTTCTCAGTTCGGACTCATCTCCCTCTTCCTTCCATAACACATAAGCGTCTTTCAGTTCATGGAGAGTGACAATGGTTTTTTCCGTAAACGGCCCTGCTTTAGTCCTGCGGAGTCCCTGCATATGCCCTCTGCAGCCCAGAGCAAGCCCGATGTCATGGCAGAGTTTTCTGATATAAGTTCCTGCCTCACACCCAACGCGGAGGAGTACGGACGTGCCCTCAATTTCAAGCACTTCCAGGTAATAGATTGTCCTTACCCTTGTGACACGTTTAACAGCTGATTTTATAGGAGGCATCTGGTAAATAGGGCCTGTAAATTCCTCGCAGACCTGGCGAACCAGCTTTGGAGGCATAGCCCTGTGAAGTTTCAGATGGCAGATATACTCTTTTCCTGAGAGACGCAGGGCAGGTACGGCTTTTGTAGCTTTGCCCAGCAAGGTAGGCAAAAGCCCTGTAACCTTCGGATCAAGAGAACCTGCATGCCCTGCCGTATTCACACCAAGTATGGCTTTTACCCAAGCTGCAACTTCGTGGCTTGTAGGTCCACTGGGCTTGTCAATATTCACCACTCCTTTTTCGATATATTCAAGGATAGGGCGCTTTTCCGGATAACAGCCATAGGATGGATTTGTCCAGGCGCCGGACTTTCGGACAAGGGTTCTTTCAACTTCTGCGGGCAGTTTGCCGGCGGATGACATGGTTTTTCAAAACTCCTGGGTTGTGGTTATGGATTCAAATAGGTAATGTGTAAAGATATGAAATACTCTTTAAATCTGAGATACTCTTTAAATCTGAGTTATTCAAGTAAATCTAAAACACCTGTAGTAAATATGAGGTATCGAGAAAGTACAGGTAATTTCCAGTAAAGAATTTACAGCAAAGATAGTTATGCCCTATGGAGACAATCAATGTAAGGCAACCTTCATAACGGGCGCAGAGAGTTAACAGGCATATATAGAGGTAAGATATTCAGTAGCAACATCAGGCATCAGCAGCAACATCAGGCATCAGTAGCAACATCAGGCATCAGTAGCAACATCAGGCATCAGTAGCAACATCAGGCATCAGTAGCAACATCAGGCATCAGCAGCAACATCAGGCATCAGTAGCAACATAAATGTCCCGTATAGATATGGTATCCATAATATCAGGGTTCGGCAGATAAAACCCTACGCTTGATATAAAAACTCTACCTCGGTAAATCGGAGGGCTGGTGAAAAATCACTCCGGTCCGACAAGAGAGTCAATAGCGACCCTGAGGATATCAAGAGTCTGGTACTGGTTCCATTTTTCAGAATCGATAACAATGTCGTAGATTGATAGATCTGCAATATCAATGCCGTAATAATTCTTATAACGAAGGGCTTCGGATTTTTCCCTTTCAACCGTTTTTCCCAGTTCTTCATCAAAGGAGATTGATTTCTCACGCCTCTGGATACGCTTAACCCTTGTCAGTAGTGGGGCTTTTATCCAGATTTTAAGCACATTGGGTACCCCTTCAGCCATATGGCCTGCAAGCCGGCTTTCGAGAATGATGTTGTCCTGGGTATGGATAATGGATTTCTGGTTTTTATCGATATCAAGATCAATGGAGGGATCTTTTTCAGCCATGGCACCGAACTCAGACAGGCTCATTCCTCTCCCCCTTGCCATCTTCCTGAAGATTTCACCAGAGGAAATCAGCTCAAGCTCATAGTATTCAGACAGGAGCCTGGAGAGGGTTGTTGTCCCGCTCCCGGGAAGCCCACTCACTGTGATCTGCATCAGACCCCACCGATATTCAGCGCCTTCCGGATAAGCTGGCTGACCCCGAGAGAGGAGATAAAGTACCAGTAGATCCAGTGCTGGAAAGGACCAAAAGCCTTTGAAGTAAGCAGTTGTTCGCCCCAGAAGGGAAAGACCATGGTGGCAGCTCCGTGCCCGCTAATGTAATAGTAAGCCCACATGAAGAGAGGCAGGGAGATAATACTGATATAAGCCATGGGCTTGAACTGCTGCTTTGACATCTTCATCTGATCTTCCATCATATCCTTGCGCTGGTCTTCAAGTTTTTTCAGCATATAGGTATTCTGGGAAAGCTGTGCCTCCCGAAACTCTTTCTGAAAAACCTTCATGCGCTCCTGAGTGTTCCTCATGAGTTCCCAGTCGATGGTGTACTTCTGGATAAGGGATGCGTAGATGGCAGTGATAGCAGCCATAATTAAAAGAACCAGGTGGAAGTTCTCCTGTCCGACCAGCATGAGCACAGGGTCCATTAAAGCCCCTACTGCTTCTCCTACAGCCTGCCTGAAATCCTGTCCAAGAATCATTATCCCGAACATAAGGGAAAAACCGAAAGCCAGCAGGAACCGGTCTATTTGCTTTTTTAATACCTCTGAAACCAAGTTGTCCTCACCATTAAGGTTCAATAAATATAATTATGATTCATTCAAGCTGAAGAATCGTGTTAGATAGAGCTCGACGAAATAAAGTCCTGACAATGAATTGAGTCTTAATAAGCTTGAAATAGTAAGCTTGAAGAGTTGTTAGTAGATTAGTCAAAGTAAATCAGCTCAGATTGCACGAGCTGGTTTAAGACGTTTACATAGGTTTTCTGGTTAATAAGTTTCGATGTATATATAAGTTATACTATTCAGACTATTCGGATAGACTCTGGCTGCATTTATGCTTCGATAAGTGCCGGGAGATAGAATATGCAGCAGAAAAAAATAACACAATCAGAAGAAACTAGGGTCGCATCAGCAGTAAAATGTCGGATATAATCGATTACAACTATTCTGAATCATTTAATCCTTGAGGATTGACGCGACACTAGTGCATCGGTTCCAAATTAGGGAACTAAATCTTTAAATTTAAATTAAGGACGAATTAGTGTACATTCAATTCACTCCTTAGCAAAGGTGCACATCGTGCCCCTTTGAAGAAAGCCGCATCCCCAGTTCATGAATGCGCATTTCTGCGCCCCCTTTGATCCAGGGATATACAGCATCGTATACGAAGGCTATTTTCATTGCATCACCTTACCAGTCTGTATCAACTTCCAGGAGCATTACGCTTACAAAGATTGCAGAAAAGATCAGCTGGAGCCCAACTGCTGCAAGCACCATTGAAATAACTGCGGATTCTATTTCTTCAAGAGAGCCATATCCTGAACTGATCCATGTGTAGGTGACTTTTAGCCCAAGAACGAGACCTGAACCCAGGATAAGTGAGCCTCCAAGCAGTTCTTTTTCAAGGGAATGGTAGCTCAGCAACTTCTTACCTTTTCTGTCATCCCTGTACATGCCGTGGATCAGGCCATAGGTTTTCATATACCCGCCAGTGGCAAGGATTTGCCCTCCAATGATTAAGAGCACGCTGCCCAAAATAAAGGAGTGTAGCCGGTTATATGCAGCATTTCCCGTGAGAAGAAGGGAAGTTGTTATGAGAAAACCCAGTATAAACACAAAAGCCCCGGGCAGATAAAGGAAAGGGGCTGGCCGGTATAACATCATGAAACGGACATGCCTCCAGCCGTCCTGGAAAGAGCGCAGTTTGGAGGGGGCTTTGCGTGAGTAATAGGTTATGGGAACTTCTTTGATCTTCAGTCCGCTTTTTGCAGCTTCAATTATCATTTCGGACGCAAGTTCCATGCCATGAGTTTTAAGGTCCATTTTTTCGAGGGCTTCTTTAGTAAAAGCTCTCATCCCGCAGTGTGCATCCGAAATTTTTGTTTTGAACAGAAAATTGAGCATGCCGGTCAGGATAGGGTTGCCAATATACTGGTGCAGCCAGGGCATAGCTCCTTTTTTGATTTCACCCTTAAGCCGGGAGCCCATTATGAAATCTGCGTCCCCTGCCATAAGGGGGTCCAGAAATTTATCAAGCTCAAGGAGGTCATATGTGTTGTCTGCATCGGCAATGGCAATATAATCACCCTTCGCTTCAGCCAGCCCTTTGAGGTAAGCATTCCCGTACCCTTTTATCGGGCCTATGACCTTTGCACCCATGGATGCTGCAATCTCAGCGGTTTTATCCGAAGAATTGTCAGCAACGATTATTTCTCCCTCTATACCATATTTTTTGAATATAGACTGAGCTTTCTGTATGCAAATACGGATAGTTTCTTCCTCATTCATGGAAGGCATTACGATAGAAAGAGAGGGCATGCCCAGCTAATACAGCATATCTCCTAATAACTATTTTGATACTTCACAGTTTTCAAGAAGAGATTATCAAAGCATATTTCCTGTAGTGCCGTTTGAACAGGGGGATCGGAGGAGCTGGAACATAAAGCAAAGAAAAGGACCCGGACTTCTATTAACAAGCTATAGCTTCTGTTAACAAGCTATATAATCTATCAGAAAACTCTTTTTAAGTGGGGAGTTTGGAGTTTTCCAGAACTTACGGATCATATCAGCACATTTTGGAATACAAAAACGCTTGATATCTGGAATTCAAACAGTCTGGTGATATCTTTAATTGGTTTTGACAGAGGGATCGAATGGTTAAGGTAAATATAATATTCTACAGTATGTACGGGCACGTCTACAGGATGGCAGAAGCTGTTGCTGCTGGAGCAAGGGAGGTTGAAGGGGCTGAGGTAGGGATTTACCAGGTGCCTGAAACCCTTCCGGATAAAGTCCTGGAAAAGATGGGGGCAATAGAAACGAAAAAGCTTTTTGCCAATATCCCTGTCCTGACCCGGGAAATGCATGAAGATGTACTGGCTGGAGCCGATGCATTGATATTCGGAACTCCTACGCGCTACGGAAATATGGCAGCTCAGATGCGTGCAGTCCTTGACGGTGTTGGAGGGCTGTGGAGCCGGGATGCTTTTGTGGGAAAGGTAGGAAGTGTTTTTACTTCCAGCGGAACTCAGCATGGGGGGCAGGAATCCACAATCCTCACATTTCATGTTACCTTGCTTCACCTTGGAATGATAATTGTAGGGCTTCCATATGCTGAAAAAAGGCAGACACGAATGGATGAAATTACAGGTGGCAGCCCATATGGAGCTTCAACAATTGCCGGACATGGCGGAAGCCGCCAGCCTTCAGAAAATGAACTTGCAATGGCCCGTTATCAGGGCAGACATGTAACTCAGATCGCAAGAAAAGTCGCTGGAAAATAAAACCTTTTAAAAATAAATAAGGACGGAAAAACGTTCCCTTCTTGCGGGTGTTTTCCCTTTCAGTTTCTTTGCTTCTTTTGTCTGAAATAAGAATGCTTAGCTAAAGCCCGGGAAGGCTTTGCCTCGGCGTTCAAACTTATCCTGAGCTGTTGTCAGGCACGCCAGAGTACAGTATACTGCCTTTTCCTCGGCACTCTTGAGGACAAAGAATTCGTTCCCGCAAACGGGACATATTTTTTTTACGTAAACCATAGTAGACACGCACATTTTTGTATGTGGATACTTTCTTTAAAGACTTCGTTTTTATCAGCTATACTATCAAGAACACAACTAAATATAAACTTTCGTATGAATTTTATATATATCTTTAACAAGAAATTAAATTAATTTCAACGGGCTGGTCACACAATATTTATAAAAATCGTATGCAGCAAATGTATGTTTTTTCTATCTTTATATTATGAATCCAAACTATTTTACTCTGTCGCGCCTGAGGATGATAGATTTTAAGGATAAAGTTGTTATTCTCACAGATCTTTTCTTCCCCTTAAATATTTCAGCGATATATTCAATTCTTATAAGGACTTAAGTTCAATAATAGATTCGATTTCTCTGGTCATCTGAGACACATCCTGCACTTTTCGAACTTAAACCCAGAGCATGTCCAGAACACCAGCAGAATTTAATAAGTGGTTCAACCGGTTTGCTTTGATTTTTCATTTTTGCTTTGATTTCCCATGATAGAACCTGATCTAAGAAGAGTACAGAATAGAATGCGAAATAGCAGAATATCGAGTCGGAGGTGTCCTAAATTAGGCCGCTGATTTTCGGAAATGGAAAAATCCTGATTTGTGAAGATGAGAAAGGGACTATAAGGGATGTCTATTTCCCATATGTAGGGCTTGAGAATCACGGGAACTCTATAAGGGTCGGTGTATGCGACCTCGACTCCCTTTACTGTAGCTGGCTTGAAAACTGGAAGATCCGGCAGCGGTACAAATCAGATTTCAAAGAAAATTTCTGTAGCAGGGTTTTTGATATCTCAGGAACGCGGGAGGAGCCCGGGGCAGAAAAAGAAGAGGCGACTAATGAAAATACGCCTGAAATCTGCAGAGAAGTTGTTTCAAATATAGGGGAAACAGTATTCGAAAACCCTGAGCTCGGGCTCCAGGTTACGGTCTGGGAGGCTGTCCATCCGTCTGTGAACATTTTTTACAGGACCTATGAAATCAAAAATATCTCGAATTCTCCCAAGCACCTGCGTCTTTTTTCCAACCAGAACTACCGGATCCTTGAAAACAAGATCGGAGAAACCGCTGTAATTGATAAACAGACCCTTATCCATTACAAGCGCGATCGTTATTTCCTGCATGCTAGTGACCCTCCCTTTGACCAGCATGCGGTAGGGACTGCGGAGTGGAAAGGGCTTGAAGGCACCTGGAAAGACATGGAAGATGATGCAAGTCTCAGTGGAAACCCCGTAGCCCACGGCTCGGTAGATTCAACTCTTGGCTGGACCTTGCCTGAACTGAAAGCCGGAGAATCAACAAGGGTTCATTTCTGGGTCGTTTTTGGAAAAAAGTACTGCAATGTGCTCAAGATTCATAATAGAGTAAAGGCAGCCGGAAGAAGCGCTCTTTTCCACCACAACTTCAATTTCTGGAACTCTTTTGTCGAGAGGGCTTCCGTCCTCCCGGAGTTTGCCTGGATGCCGCAGCTTCCGGAAAGAGTCTCACAGTGCTTTTACCGCAGCCTCCTTGCAGTTGTTGCCCACATGGATATTACAGGTTCGGTGATAGCTTCCTGCGACTCGGATATCAAGCAGTTTGGGGCAGACCTCTACTCCTACTGCTGGCCCAGAGACGCAGCCTGGGTCTGCCTTGCGCTCGACAGAGCGAGGTACCATCACCTGAGTACGGAGATATTTGAGTTTTTCTCCAGGACAATCACACATAGAGGAAACTTCCTTCACAAGTATACCCCCGCAGGAGATTTCGGGAGCACCTGGCATCCCGTGCCCATGGTCCAGATTGATGAAACCGGGCTTCCCCTCTATGCCCTCTACAACAACTGGGAGCTTGCAAGGAGTGTCTGGACTACAGGCAGGTATTACAGAGGGCTTGTCCTTCCCGCAGCCAATTACCTTACAAAAGCCCTGGACAGGGAAACCGGGCTTCCCATTTCGAGCTTTGACCTCTGGGAAGAGCGAAAAGGCGTGCATACCTACAGCGCATGTACCGTCTATGCCGGCCTCTACGGGGCATGTGAACTCTCCCGTTCCCTTGGAGATTATGACAATGCAGAAGTCTGGGGGGAAGCAGCAAACCGCATTAAACAGGCAATCCTCGAGAGGCTTTATGATGATAAACTCAAGCGGTTCCGGCGTTCCCTCGATGACCCTACTCTTGATTCCTCGGTGTTTGCGGTCTGGTATTTCGGGCTCCTCCCGCCAGATGACCCGAAGGTTGTCCGGACAATGGAAGCCATCGAACGTGAACTTCTGCGCCCCTCAGGCGGAATCGCCCGATATCTCCATGACAGTTACTACGGCTACATGAACAGCTGGATAATCTGTACTCTCTGGCTGTCTCAGTGGCACTCCGCAACCGGAAACCTGGAAAGAGCCCTTGAGCTTCTGGAGTGGTGTGCAGCTCATACCCACCCGACAGGCCTTATGTCAGAACAGGTGGACGATAAAGGCAGATCCATTTCAGTCCTGCCGCTTGCCTGGTCTCACTCAGCTTTTGTGCTTGCTGTGCTTGAATATCTTCAGGCTCTTGAGAAAAGAGAGGGCGGAACCTGCAGTTTCCCGGGAAAATAAAACTCAATTTCTTAAGTAAAACGGTTTCTGTAAAACGGTTGATAAAAAATGGTTTCTGTAAAACGGTTGATAAAAAACGGTTTCTGTAAAACGGTTGATAAAAAACCGTTTCTGTTAAAACCGTTTCTGTTAAAACCGTTTCTGTTAAAACCGTTTCTCATAGTACAGGTATCCTTCTTCCTCTTTTACGAAAGTAAAACCGTGCTTGAGATACATGCCTATCGCTTTTTTAAGGGTTGAATCGGTTTTAAGCACGGCACCCGAACAGTTTTTCTCGGCAAAATTTAGAGCCGCCAGAAAAAGTTTTTCTCCATTACCTTTGCCTCTGAAGCCCCTTTTAAGGTAGATGCGCCTGATTTCGCAGAGGTTCCCATCAAGTTTACGGACCCCTGCAGTACCCACTACTCGGTCGTCGGCCATACCTACAAAAAAGGTGCCTCCTTTTGCGAAATAATAACCTTTGATGTCTTTCAGGTCAGAATCTTTAAGCCTGTCGTACTCAAAGCCGTGTTCAAGCAGGACTTCCAGGACGACGTCGCGAACTTCTTCCTTTCTGGATTCATCGTACATCTGGACGATCATGTTTTTTCTCCTTTATTTTAAATGGGCAGTTTCCTGTATTTATCTGCCCCTCCTTACCTGCTCCTTCTTACCTGCTCCTTCTTACCTGCTCCTTCTTACCTGCCTCTTCTTACCTGTTCCTTTTTACCTGCTCCTCCAGGATTTCAGGTTTTTTCCAATTTCAGGCTTTTTCGAGATACTCCTGAGGGCCATTATATTTTTGAAGGTCAATATATTTTTCCGGATGCTTCAGGAAATCCAGGGAAATGTTGTAGAAAATTTCAGTACCTGTGAGCAGGATATCTTCATCAATATCGAACGTGCATGAATGGTTGATCTCCACGATCCCTTTTTCCGGGTTCCGGGTGCCCAGTGAAATAAAGATTCCTGGCACCTTTTGAAGATAGCTTGCAAAGTCTTCGGCAGCAAAGGTCTTTTCCAGTTCCGGATAGACTGTAAGCTCAGGGAAACTTTCCTGAAGTTTTAAGTTAACCGCACCTGTGAAATCAGGGTCATTTACCAGGACCGGATACCCATGCAGGATGTCAAGTGCGTAATCCGGAAGCCCTGTAAACTCCTCCCCGGGTTTTGCATATCTTTCCTTTACCCTATCAAGGCACTCTCTTATTGTCATGTCGATAATTTCTGTAGTCTCGCTGTCAAATGTCCGATAGCTTCCCAGAATCTCTACACTGTCAGGAGTCCTGTTGAACTGGGCTCCACCCTGGATTCTTCCGACCCCCAGAACATATTTATCCGGTTCAAGCCGTTTTTCGAGGGCTGGATAGATACTGCTTATGAAGTCCGTTGCCATCCTGACAGGGTCAATGCAACTTGCAGGTTTTGAGATATGGCCCCCTTTCCCTTTAAGGGTGATTTCAAAACGGTTTGTGCTTGCCATAAAAGGCCCGGGGCGAAAACCCACGCTTCCGGATTCATGGTTGGTAAAGATGTGCATACCCATAACTGCATCCACGCCTTTTAGCCCTCCTTCGGCAATAACCCTCTCCGAGCCGCCTGGAGGGATCTCTTCTGCAGGCTGGAAGATCAGGCGGACTTCCCCTGGAAAGTCTCTGTTTTCTAAAAAGAGCCGTGCAGCCCCAAAAAGCATTGCCATGTGACCATCGTGTCCACAGGCATGCATTACTCCATCGTTTCCGGAAATATAATCCTCGTTTCTTTCTGTGAGTTCTTCCTGGACCTGCAGGCCGTCAGTATCCGTCCTCAGGGCAATGCAGGGGCCGGGCATTGTGCCCCGGATGCTTGCAAGCACGCCAGTATCCGCAATCTTCCTGGCTTCTATTCCCAGTTCTCCAAGAATTTTCAGGATTCTCTTCTGGGTTTCATGTTCTTTGAAACTGAGTTCGGGGTATCGGTGAAATTCTCGCCTTAGCCGGATAATCCAGGCTTCAAGCGCTTCTGCACTCGGATCATTTCTCAAAAATATTACCTCGGATTTTCTGCACATGCAGTTTATTCCGTTTATTTTTTCGATAATTTTCAGTTCCTTTATTTTTACTCTTTCAGTATATATTACTCCAGGTATATATTACTCCATTTTCTTACCCATTAATTAAGAATTTAAATACTGACAGTTAAATACATGAATGGTACAATACATTTTATCCTGCTGTTTATTTTAAAATAACGGCAGTTAAAGTGTTATTAATCTGTCATTTTTAAGGCCGCTATTAAGGTCATTATAAAGTCATTATTAAGTTATTATTAAGTCATTATATAGTCATTATAAAGTCATTATAAAGTCATTATTAAGTTATTATTAAGTTATTATAAAGTCATTATTAAGTCATTCTTAACTGAAGGTCGATCGGCGGCAGTTAAGTTCAGTTAAATTCGAGTACTCTTCACAGGCTCCAGGGATGATATAAAATGCTTAAAACACGCCTCAGAGATTTTCTTCTTACAAACGATGACTGGCTTTTTGCGGTTTCTGATTACTTCCGTAACGATGGAATAAGATCCACACTCCGCTATGTTCCGGATGAAAACGGGGAGAGAGAGTTAAACGGGAAACGGTACAAAAAATACGATTTTGGTCCGGCTTTCGAATTCATGACGCAAAACAGGCCTGAATGGGTGCAGGACGTGCACGTTGTCCCGGAGTCCGAGGTAAAGCAGGTGCTTCGTCCCTCTGACTGCATCCCGGAGCTTGTGAATTCTGACAGCCGTGTAAGGGCAATCGTAAAGGTGCTTGATATGGCAGGAATTCCCAGGACAAGTATGGGAGTTACGGGTTCAATGCTTGCAGGCCTGCAGAATGAGAGCTCGGATGTCGATTTTGTTGTCTACGGTCCTATGTGGTTCAGGGCAAGGGACGCCATAACTGCCGCAAAAAAGCAGGAGGGACCTATCGAAGAAATCGATGAAGACATGTGGCAGAGGATCTACAGGAAAAGAATCCCTGAGATTTCTTTTGACGAATTCATGTTACATGAGTCCAGAAAAGGCAACCGCGGCATGGTTGAGGGCACGTATTTCGACCTCCTTTTCGTGCGGGAATGGGATCAGATTAAAGAGCCTCTCCAGCGGGGAAAAGATACGGTCAAAATGAAAATCGAAGCCGAGGTCAAAAACGCTGACTTTGCCTTTGACAGCCCTTCTTACTACAAAGTAGAACACGACGAAATCGACCATGTGCTCTCCTATACCCACACCTATGCAGGCCAGGCTCTCCCAGGGGAGATCATAGAAGCCCGCGGCGTGGTTGAAGAATTCGGGGATATGAAGCGGCTTGTCGTTGGCACTTCAAGGGAGCCGAAAGGGGAATGGATAAGGTCCCTTACCTGGCTTGAGAAGTGCGGATATATTTGATATTAGTAGAATTTCCTCCCGGACTGGAAAATATTTCTCCTGACTCCGGGAGCAGCTTTTTAATTCGTCTATTATAGGATGCCTACGCCAGCTTGTCTGGCCATCCACTTTATTTGTTTGTTTGTTTGTTTGTTTGTTTGTTTGTTTGTTTGTTTGTTCGTTTGTTTGTTCGTTTGTTTTTGTTGGTTTCTTACTGCTTCGCTGGTCATTTCTATCTGTTAGTTTCTTACAGGTGCCCCTGGTCGTTTTACTTGCGGCTTTCTTTCTTTTTCTTCAGGGCTGCGTATGATGCCAGAAGCCCGGCTGCCGTAAATGAAACTCCAGCTCCCGGAGTATCTTTATCTTCTTTTTCTTTATCCGAAGCCAGATTTTCTTCACTTTCTTCTTCGGATATTTCTCCTGTGCTCATGACATTACTTTCTTTATTTCTAATAGGGGTGATTTCAATCCGTTTTGTATTCTTTTCAGGGCTTGCAATCGCAAAAGGCGAAAATCCCGGGGTTTCTGCTGTAAAGTAGAAGAAATCTTCATCTTCTCCGGTCAGGGTTGTGGGCAGCGCGTTCCACGTATTTTCATTGTGCCGGTAAAGGGTCATTGTGTTTTCACTTATGTCATTTTCGGAAAGCCAGGTCCGTTTTACTCTGAAGCTTATCCGGGCATTTTCAAGGTTTTCAGAGCTTGAAAATCCGCTGTTTCCAACCCATATATTCAGGTTCTTATAAACGGTTCCGGGGGCAGGCTCTTTCACTATTGCGGACGTGTTCTTTAGCATCTCCACAATTGTGGTTGTTTTGCCGAAGTTCTTTTTCGGGTCAAACTCCACAGCAACTATTTCGTTTGTCTCTCCTTTGAAGGTATAGCAGGCGTGGACTCCTTTGAAGACCTGCTCATTTGAAAGCTCCTTGAGCTCTATATTTCTGCTTGATTCCGGAGAGCCTCCACCTCCGCCCCCGCCCCCTCCTCCAGTGCTTCCTCCGCTTCCTCCGGAAGACGCGGTTTTCTCCATAACCAGGATGTAACCTTCTTTTGTCTCAGTATCATTTCCGTAGGTAGTGTTAGCTGCCCTGAGGATGACAGTATAGGTACCCGGGATTTCATAGGTCCATGCCGGATTTTTTTCTGAAGAGTCTATGCTTCCGTTTCCATCAAAGTCCCACTCCCAGGAATCCGGGTTGCCTGTACATAAATCCGTGAACTGGACTGTAAGAGGTGCGGTGCCGGAGAGAGGGCTTGCGGAAAACTTAGCTTCAGGAGGAGGGTATGTGATTATTATTTCCGAAGCTCCTGTAACAGGAACAGCGGAGATGGAATACGCAGAAACATTACCCGAAATTGTGAAATTTCCAGGTTCCGCAGTTGAAGGCACTGTAACCCTGTACACAACAGTTTTTTCTCCGCCTGCCTGAAGGCTCTCGACCCAGATCCATTCCAGGGTAGACTCTTTGAAAGTGTCGGTATTCTGGAACGTAGCCCCTGCATTTTCAACTATGCTTATGGATAATCCCTCAGGAAGGTTTTCATCAAGGGTGGGAGCTTCAATATACTGGTCTGTCTGTATGTGCACGGTTACTGTGAAAGTTCCGCCTGCATAAACCGTTCCTGCAGAAATCTCCCTGCTAGCCTCGATTCCAGAAGCTGAAACTGGAAGTATGGTTACTGCAAAAAATAAGATAAGTATAAGACCGGAGATAAAATTTGAGATTTTGATCCGGTTTTTTACTTTAATGGTCTCAATAGTTTTCATGAAAACAAGTCCTTTAGTTTTTTCGGGCTTAGTGGTCATCTGTCTTAAATTCTATACGCTGTACTGGTATATATTATTATAACTGTTCTCAGACTTATTTTTATTAAATCCGGAGGGATTATTTAATTTCCAGTGTCCTGAGGGACTTCTCGCACCTTATAGCTTCGAAAAGTTAGGGGTTTAGAGGGATGACTTCGAATGAATCCGTAGTCAAAGTCACATATATATAACACAGTTGCTTATTTTACTGTTATGAGAACAAGAAAAAGTTATCTATGGATTTTTCTGGCTTTTATCGGGGTTGTAGCCACAGCTGCAGCGCTTGGATACCCTGGAGTTGCTGAAGTCACGGTTCAGGTTGATGAGCATGAAATCGCTGCTAATGGTATTGAATCCTCTTCCAGTGCAATATCCAGTATCAAACCTTCAAATCCTCTGGAGTTGCTTACGGCAGGGGCTGCGGCGACAGATGCAGCTACCGAGGTTACGGTTTATAATGACAACCTTGCCCTTGTAAAAGAACGCAGGGAACTCGATTTAAAGATCGGGGTCAACAGGGTTGAGTATACGGATGTTGCTGCTCTCATTGACCCGACTTCTGTAATGTTTGAGGACACAAAGAACAAAAATACTGCTGTGCTTGAACAGAACTATGAGTACGATCTCGTGAGTAGTCAGAAGCTTCTGGGAAAATTCCTGGACAAGGAGATTACTGTAACCGAAAAAGAAGGAAATACATATACAGGAATTCTTCTCAGCTATGACGGCGGGATAGTGCTCAGGTTAAGTGATGGGAAGGTTGTAACTCTTTCCGAGGTCTCAAGAGTGGAATTCCCTGACTCTGCAAACTTGCTTACAAAACCCACTCTGGTCTGGCAGGTCTATTCTCCTGTAGCAGGCAGCCGGGATGTCCTTACTTCCTATCTTACGGACGGCATGAGCTGGAGGGCAGACTACATCGTAAAGACGAATGCGGATGATACAAAGGCTGATATCCAGGGCTGGGTCAGTGTCGACAATGGGGCAGGGACCACCTATGAGGATGCCAAATTGAAGCTCGTTGCAGGTGAAGTTCACCGTATAGCTGTACCGCAGCCGATTCGTTATACTGAGGAGGTTGCAGAGGAGGAAGTAATGTATGAAAGTGCAAAGGACAGCTTTGTTGAGGAATCCCTCTTTGAGTATCATCTCTATACCCTGGAAAGGCCGGCTACTCTGAAAAATAACCAGGTCAAGCAGCTCTCCCTGCTCTCTGCAGATTCCGTGCCCGTGGAAAAGGAACTTATCTTTGATGTTTCAAAAAGTGATAAAGTGCAGGTAGTCCTGAACCTGAATAACTCAAAGGAAAAAGGCCTTGGAATGCCTCTCCCTGCCGGAGTTTTGAGGGTATATAAAGCAGATTCCGAAGGGCAGCTCCAGTTCCTCGGAGAAGATAGTATAGACCACACCCCAAAAGATGAGGAGGTCAAAGTTGTTGTCGGAAGCGCTTTTGATGTAACCGGCACCAGAACCCAGACCGACTACAAAAAGGTAGGCACTAATGTCTGGCGGGAAAGCTATGAGATTGAATTAAATAACCATAAGCCTGAAGCACAGAAAATCAGGATCGTGGAACATTTCTACGGAGACTGGGAGATTACCGCCAGTTCCGATACTTATGAAAAGACGGATGCTTACACTGCCGAATGGGAAGTGACCGTGCCCGCAGACGGTTCGAAAAAAGTCTCTCTCACAGTGGGACACAGATATTGAGCCGGAATGAAATGCGTGAAAATATTCCGGACTCCCGCTTAACGAAAGAAATATGAATACTTATTTAAGGGGGCTTTTAGCCCTCTCATTCTATCACTTTTTGACTTCTTACTTTATAATTTGCTTTTTCAAGAATCCGTTTAATAAATCCGGTTTTCTACTCTTTTCAGTCAATCTTCTATAGTTTTCTATAAAATCATATCTATATAAATCCGAACCCCCAATGATTATACTATGGGAGTGAAGAAACATATTCTATGGCTCTTTTTAGTGTTTATCGCATTCGTATTACTTTTTTCAGCTTATGTGCCTCACTATCCGGATAGTATTGCTCAGGCAAATGTGTCCGGCAGTGAAAAAAATCAAACCGGATCAGATCCGGGAATTTCCGAGGAAATTCCAGCCGCAGATCCTCCGGGAATTCTGGCTTCAGGAGCAGTTGAAGCCGGAGGGAATCTGGATCTTACAATTTATGAACAGGGGCTTGCCCTTGTAAAAGAAAGGCGAGATATAGAGCTTGAAAGCGGGACCAACAGGGTGGAATATACGGACATTGCTTCCGGAATTATCCCTTCATCGGTTATGGTCGAAGATCCTGAGGGCGGGGAGGTGACTGTGCTTGAACAGAACTATGAATATGACCTTGCGAGCAGTTCCGGGTTACTTGAAAAGTACCTTGGCAGGGATATAACAGTAACGGGCACAAACGGTGATGTCTACACAGGCAGGCTGCTCAGCCATGAGGGCGGGAGTGTCGTCCTGGAAACTGAAACTGGTGAAGCTATAGTGCTTCAGGATGTCTCCAGGATAGAACTGCAGAATGCGTCGGAACTTTCAACAAAACCGACTATTATCTGGCAGATTTATTCCCCTGTTTCGGGAACGCGCAAACTCCTTACGTCCTACCTGACAGAAGGTCTAAGCTGGAAAGCAAATTATGTCCTGAAAAGTAATGCCGATGACACTGAAGCTGATATCAGGGGCTGGGCTAATATTGACAACAGGGCAGGGATTACCTATGAAAATGCAGCCCTTAAACTTGTCTCCGGAGAACTAAACCGTGCGTCTCCCCCTGTACGGCCTCTGCCAGAACGTGCCGAAGGAGCTGTAGCTGAAGAATCAGTGCCATCCTTTACCGAAGAGACCCTTTCCGAATATCACCTCTATACTCTCGACAGGCCGGCAACTCTGAAAAATAATCAGGAAAAGCAGATATCACTTTTTTCTATAGACTCCGTGCCTGTGGAAAAGGAGCTCATCTATGATAATTCTCTGAGTAAGAGGGTCCGAATTTTCCTTACCTTTGAAAACTCAAAGGAAACCGGGCCTGGTATGCCTCTTCCGGCAGGTGTCGTAAGAGTTTATAAAACCGACTCTGCAGGCGAACTCCAGTTCCTGGGTGAAGACAGTATAGGGCATACTCCTCTGGGCGAGGAACTCAAACTGACTGTCGGTTCGGCCTTCGACCTTACAGTCACACGAAACCAGACCGATTACCAGCGCATAAGTGATAACGTAGAGAGAGTCAGCTACGAGATACAAATTAACAACAGCAAGTCCGAACCTCAGGACGTGATTGTCGTGGAACATCTCTACGGAGAATGGAAAATCCTGGAAACTTCAGACGAGTACCGAAAAACTGATGCTTTTACCATTGAGTTCAGAGTGACGGTTTCTGCAAATGGTACAAAAACTATTACCTACACCGCAGAGAATCGCTTTTAAGCAGGGTTCGCAGAAGAAATTGAAGTTAAAAATCTGAAATAAAAATCTGAAGTAAAGTTGAAAGTGAAAGGTGAAGTTAAAAATCTGAAGTAAAGTTGAAAGTGAAAGGTGAAGTTAAAAATCTGAAGTAAAAGCGCAGAACAAAAGACAGAACAGATTTGCAGAATATTCCGGCGGACTGAAAATCCCTGAAGCAGGCAGCTGCCGGTAAATTCTCAAAAAGTGGATGAGTAAATATTCTGAAATAACGAAGTTAAAAGGAATTTGCAAGACCGGATACAGAGGATTTCTGTAACCTGTCTTTTTTTGCATTTATCCTTCGAGTACAATCTCGATGTTTATGTCTTTGGGAACCTGGATTCTCATGAGCTGACGGAGTGCTCTTTCATCGGCTGCGATGTCGATGAGCCTCTTGTGTACGCGCATTTCCCAGTGGTCCCAAGTTGCAGTTCCATCCCCGCTGGGGCTTTTCCTTGTGGGAACTACAAGTTTCTTTGTTGGAAGCGGAACAGGCCCTGAAATGCTTACTCCTGTCCTTTCTGCAATTAACTTTACCTGGTTACAGACTCCATCCAGATCCTTGGGACTGATGCCTGACAATCTTATTCTAGCTTTTTGCATAACCTTTTTTCTCCTTACAAAATGAAAAAAGGAGAGTGTTATTTCTGCTTAACACTCATGCACATACCGGCGGCAATTGTCATACCCATATCACGGATAGCGAACCTGCCGAGCTGTGGAATTTCTTTTACGGGCTCGATAACCATCGGCTTTGTTGGTCTGATGGTAACGATTGCTGCGTCTCCGGCCTTAAGGAAGGTCGGGTTTTCTTCCTTAACCTGGCCACTCTTCGGGTCCAGCTTCTTGTCAAGTGAAATCAGCTGGCATGCGACCTGAGTGGTGTGGGAGTGGAATACAGGGGTGTAACCTGCAGTAATTGCGGAGGGGTGCTGGAGGACCACTACCTGTCCTACAAACTCTTCAGCAACCTTTGGTGGGTTGTCAACAGGGCCACAAACGTCTCCTCTGCGGACGTCATTCTTGCCGATACCGCGGACGTTCCATCCGATGTTGTCTCCAGGGAATGCCTGTGGAATTTCTTCGTGGTGCATTTCAATGGACTTTACTTCACCGCTTATGCCTCCGGGCATGAAAACAACCTTGTCACCTTTCTTCATGACACCGGTTTCTACTCTGCCTACAGGCACAGTTCCGATACCGGAGATGGTGTATGCGTCTTCCACAGGGATCCTGAGAGGGAGAGTGGAGGGCTTTTCAGGCTCTTTGAGGTTGTTGAGGGCTTCCATGATGGAGGGACCCTTATACCAGGGAGTGTTTGCACTGTTTTTGATGATGTTGTCGCCCTGGAATGCGGAGGTCGGGATGAAGGGGATTTCGCTTGGCTTGAACCCGATCATTTTAAGGATACCGGATACCTGCTCGATAACTTCCTTGTACCTGGCTTCGCTGTATTCTACTGCATCCATCTTGTTGATTGCAACAATAAGCTGGCTGATACCGAGGGTCCTGGAAAGGAAGATGTGTTCCTTGGTCTGGGCCATGACACCATCAGGGGCTGCAACGACGAGAACTGCAGCGTCAGCCTGGGAAGCACCTGTGATCATGTTCTTTACGAAGTCACGGTGGCCAGGGCAGTCTACAACTGTGAAATAGAATTTGTCTGTGTCGAATCTCTTGTGAGCGATGTCAATTGTGATACCTCTTTCACGCTCTTCCTTAAGAGAGTCCATAACCCAGGCGAAGGCAAAGGATTCCTTACCCTTCTGCTTTGCTTCTTCTCTAAACTTGTCAATGATGTGTGGAGCTACAGCCCCTGCATCGTACATTAAGCGTCCTACGAAAGTTGACTTTCCGTGGTCAATGTGACCAATCACTGCTAAATTCATGTGTGGTTTTTCTGCTGCCATATTTATAATTCTCCTGTAATTCTGGATGAGTTTAATTCGTATATCAAATATTTACTATATTAAGATTAGGGCAAATCTCAATATTGATTCATCCACTTCCGATATTATTTTGTTAAATCAATATTGTCAGTTTCCCTTTTTCCGGCCTTTTTTCTTGAACTGGTACTGTATGAATATCCAGCGGCCTGGACTATTTTCCCCAATATAGGTATACCTTGACTTAAAGCTTTCCGATTGGCCTTATCCTCGAACCGATAGGGATTCTTTTCCCTTCCAGGTCAGTCGAGATCTTTTTTTCTTCATTCCAAAGGAAATAGGTATTACTTTTAAAATATTAAGGAAAAGCGGAATAAATTCCGCTTACATTGAAAGGTAATCAGCAGACTTCGGAAGTTCTTTCTTGAGACCCTTCCTCTCTCTGATCTGACCTACTACTTCAGTCTGGATGCTGGTTGGTACGATATCAAAGCCTCCGAATTCAGTGCTCCACATAGCACGTCCTTCGGTTGCTGACCTGATCTCTCCTGCAAATCCAAACATCTCGGCCACAGGCACTCTGGCTTCGATAATTGCCAGGTCTCCTTCTGTGGACATGTTAAGGATAATTCCACGGCGGCCCTGAATTTCCTTTGTTGCACCGCCCATTGTGAGCTGGGGCACCTGGATAAATACCTTCTGATAAGGTTCGAGAAGGCTGTCTTCTGCCATAAGCATCCCTGCCTGGATGGCCTGCCTTGCTGCGGGGATGACCTGAGCCGGACCTCTGTGAATTGCGTCTTCGTGAAGTTTTGCATCTACAAGCACGCACTTCACGTTTGCCACGGGTTCTCTTGTGAGAGGACCTGCTTTCATGACTTCTTCAAACCCGTCAAGCACCAGTTCCATTGTCTCGTTCAGATACTGGATACCCTTGGTTATGTCTATGAAGATGTTGGAATTGAGGATGCCCACAATGCCTTTTGCTTCTTCTTTCCCCATGCCGAGTTCCATGAGCTTCTGCCTGCGCTCAAGCTCAGGCATGTTCATGCTGATGTCACCGGACTTGATCAGATCGACAATTGCAGTGTCAAGGGGTTCCACATAGATATAGAACCTGTTGTGCCTGTTAGGGGACTTTCCTTCTACAGGTTCGATCTTTCTCCTGATAGTTTCCCTGTAGACCACAATAGGCTTGCTCGTGGTAATTTCCACGTTTTTGTCCCTTTCGATCCTGTGGGCAATGACTTCCAGGTGAAGTTCTCCCATCCCGGCCATCAGGTGTTCCCCTGTTTCCTCGTCCAGGGTGATCTGGAGAGTCGGGTCTTCCTTTGCGACCTGCCTGAGGACTTCAACCAGTTTGGGAAGGTCCTTGGTGTGCTTGGCTTCTACAGCCACAGTCACCACAGGTTCGCTTACGTGCCTGATGCTTTCGAAAGGTGTCATGCCATCAAGGGTTGTAACTGTGGACCCTACGATTGCATCTTTTAAGCCCGTAACTGCAGCAATGTTTCCTGCAGGGATTTTCTCCACTTCGAGCCTTTCGGGGCCCATGAAGATGCCTACCTGCTGGACTCTGCTCTTTTTTGCAGTCCCGGATGTATAAACTTCCATTCCACGAGTAAAAGATCCACTGAACAGCCTTCCGGTTGCGACTTCTCCTGCATGAGGGTCTATGGAAATGTCCGTTACCATGAAAGCAAGGTGACCGGCTGCATCTGCAGCAGCCATGGATTTGCCAATTTCAGAGGTAGCATCTCCGTGCCAGATAGCAGGTACTCTTCCCTTCTGGGCTTCAAGAGGGTTTGGCAGGTACCTGATGACCATATCAAGAACAGTTGAATGAAGAGGACATTTTTCTGCCAGAGCCTTCATGTCTTCGGCCTTACAGTAGTCATAGACTTCCTTGAATGAAATCCCGGTCCTCTGCATCATAGGCACACTGATTGCCCAGTTATAAAGAGCTGAACCGAATGCGACAGTTCCGGCTGCTGCATCTACTTTCCAGCCTGCCTTGAACTTCTCCGGATTCATGTTCTTGATGAGCTTGTTCACGTGGTCAATTACTTTGCCAAGGCGAACCTGCATTTCCTGAGAATCAACCTGCAGCTCATTGATTAATCTGTCTACCTTGTTGACAAAAAGCACGGGCCTGACGTGTTCCCTGAGGGCCTGCCTGAGCACGGTTTCGGTCTGGGGCATCGTACCTTCGACTGCGTCCACGACCACAACTGCACCGTCTACGGCTCTCATGGCACGGGTAACGTCTCCACCAAAGTCAACGTGCCCTGGAGTGTCAATCAGATTGATCAGGTAGTCTTCATTGTCGTAAGTGTGAACCATGGAAACGTTCGAGGCATCGATTGTAATACCTCTTGCCTGTTCCTCTTCATCGGAGTCCATGAACAACTGTCTTCCGGCAAGTTCCTTTGAAATCATGCCGGCGCCTGCTAACAGGTTGTCCGATAATGTGGTTTTTCCGTGGTCAATGTGCGCAACGATACCGATATTTCGGATTTTCTCTGGTTCATTCATGAGCGTCGTTACGCGCTCGACCATTTTCTTCCTTCGTCCCATGCTGATACCTTTTAAAAAAATATAATTTAGTTATAAAATGTATTTTTAAATCGGTGCAACCCGCAAAATTGATTAGCGTGCTGCCTTTGCAACTCTTTCCTTTGCATCCTTTCTGTTGATAGAGAAGGATTTCGTATCGCGGTTTGCAGCGCCTATGATTTCGGTTGCCAGGCATTCTGCGACTGTGCGTCTGGATTTGAAAGATGCGGCATTTGTTCCCATGCTGATGTACCGCAGAGCAGTGTCCACACGTCTCTGGGGTGCAGTATCAACTGCTTTTGGAACGGAGATACCGCCGTACTTCAGCCTGACCACTTCTTCTCTGGGGCCGGCATTGGAAATGGCTTCCACGAGAACCTGGATAGGGTTCTGCTGGGTCTTCTTGTTTATAATGTCCAGAGCTTCCTCAACTGCACGGAGGGTTACCTGTTTCTTTCCGCTGTTGATTTCAGTCCTCATCAGGTTGTTTGCCAGACGTTCAACAATGGAAATTTCGGATTTGTTAAACTGCTGCCTGGCATGCTTTCCGCTGCTGTGGGGGACGATTACAGGAGTAAGGCTGACGTAACGCTTAATTCCAAGGTCTCTTACTTCAACTTCTGTTGGGTCCCATTTGCCGAAAATTTTGTACACAAAAATCATCTCCTGGGTTTTTCCAATCTGCCAATAACCAGCTGGTTCAGAGACACGTTGTTTACGGCAATTACCTTAAAACGTACGCCGGGAATATCACCCATAGCACCACCCATACGGCCTCCGATCCTTTCCACGGTAACTTCATCGTGTTCATCAATGAAGTTTACTGCACCGTCTCCAGGACAGAATGCGGTTACCTGACGCCCGTTTTTAATGAGCTGGATCCTTACACATTTTCGGATTGCGGAGTTCGGCTGTTTTGCTTCAACTCCTACCTTCTCTAATACTATACCCCGACCCTGCGGTGCGCCACCAAGAGGGTCAGCTTTTACGTTCAGACCAAGAACACGCCTGCAGTAGTAGTTATCTTTCCAGCGGGCATCTTTCCTGGTTTGTTTGAGTATATTAGCTGCATATTTTCCTTTAGCCATTGTAAATTTCTCCTGTTAAAAATTGATCACAGTTTCCTATTGTGGCATTAAATGCCAGAATTGTCCTTCAACGCCGGATTAATGGATCAACATAAATTAATGGGATATTACTGCAGGATCACATCTTCTATAGTGTGGTGACGACGGGCAAGCATCTTCACTTTCTCTATGTTCTTGCCGTTGCGACCGATGGCAAGCCCCTTCTCTTTATTGGGTACCTCTACATAAGCTAATCGCTTGCCATTTTTGGTTGTAAGATTTACTGAACTTACGGATACCGGTCCGAAGGCATTCTTTATAAAAGTTATAGGATCCTCTGAATATTCCACAAGCTCAATAGGTTTGTCCAGGGCTTTTTTAACACGGTTTATATTTTCTCCGTTTTTGCCTATTGCAAGCCCCATATCACCCTGCTTTACAACATAAACGAGCCTTTCCTCTTCCGGAATACAGTCAAGTATTTTGGCTCGGGTCATGTTTTCAAACAATGCAATGTACTGGATGCTTTCTGCAGTAAGTCTTATTTCACCCAAGACGTTGCAACTCCTTTTTATCAAGCTGTAGCTGCCAGGATATCCGATTCTCCTGCATCGAGGATTGCCATGGCTGCAATCGTGAAGGGCTTTCCGCATACGGGCCCGAGTTCTACACTTGTGCCTCCGTATTCCAGGATCGGAACATTTGTTGCCTGTATTTTCATTTTAACGTCTTCGGGGCAGTTTGATGCCAGGACCACCATTTTTGCAGAGCCGTCTGCTGCTGCATCCATGGTCCGATTGGCTCCAACTATTACTTTTCCTGTTTTCACAGCCTTGATAAGAGATTTATCAACATTGATCTTCATTTTCATCAACTCTGTCTCAAATTAGCTCATCTACTCTATCTCTTTCTAAATAAAGATTCCAAGCGTGGTGAGTATATGGTACTCTAAATACCTGATGCCTTATATCAATTTTCTGGTTATGAGCCTCGCGGACTCAAGTTTCTGCAGCAGGATTTGATGAAGTCTATTAAGGTAATGTATACCTGATCTGAACTTGGTCTTCTATCAGGTTATATATTTAAATAATTATAGGTTAAACCCGGAGTTTTTCCCGGCATAACTTCATTCTTCTTCGGCTTCGATTTCCTCAGCTTCAATTCTTCCCGTCTTTCTGCTTACAAGGTGCACATCTCCGGTACCCATGCGAATAGGCTGACCGACAATGATATTTTCTGTGACACCCTCCAACTTGTCCACATCTCCCCGCATTCCTGCATCCAGAAGGTGATTGACAGTAACTTCGAAAGCTGCACGGGCAAATACACTGGCTTTTTCACCTGAAATTCCGTGTCTACCGATCTGTTTTACTTCCCCGTCGCAGGTCATGATGTCTGCTACAAGCATAATATGCCGGATATCCACGGTAAGACCCTGTTCACGCAGGGTATCTGTGGCTTCCTTGATAATTGCATTTCTTGCAGCCTCGACTCCCAGCACTTCATAGATTTCATTAATGTTGTTTGTGCTGGTTCGGGTCCTGTCCACTCCTTCAAACTGAAGTACGTCACGCAGAGCTGAGCCTTCTGTATAGAGAGTGTACTCTTCACCCTCCTTTCTGACCACCACTCGCTTGATCCCTTCTATTCCTTTGAGGGTTACATTGTGGATGCTTTTTGCAAGCTGGAGCAGCTCTCTGTAAGAAGGCTCTCCCGGGGTGATAACAATCTGGTTATCTATGTCAGGAGAGATGTTGACCAGCACGTTCAGTTCTTCGTTGAACTTCTCTTTCACCTGGTCTATTGTAATATTCCTGCCTTCCATTGCTTTTTCGTGCAGGTCTATTATAAGCTTCATCTGGGAAAGGTCAGTGGTCACGTCAGCGATATGATCGATTTTTGTCGCTTCAATTTCCCAGGCAAGGGCTCTTGTTTTTTCCCTGTTGTAAGCGTAATCTTCAGGATTCTCTTTGGAAAGGGCGATTGTCATCATTGGAGTGCTCGGAATTTTCCGGGCATCCACGATTTCGATCAGACGGGGCAGACCGAGAGTAACGTTAATCTCGGCCACACCGGCGTAGTGAAAGGTACGCATGGTCATCTGAGTACCTGGCTCCCCTATGGACTGGGCTGCAACCACACCTGCAGCGTCACAGGGTTCGATACATGAGACCTCATATTCTTCCATTGCCTTTTCTATGATCTCTTCCATTTCCTTCTTGCTTACCCCGGCTTTGAGAACATCTTCCCTCAGGGCACTTAATATATTAGAAGGAAAAGGCAGATCTTTTATCATGCTATCGATTGTAGCTTCGCTAATACTCATCATGCCACCTTCTTGTTTATCACGGAACGGACGATCCTGTGGATGGTCTCGGGTTTGCTGAAGTCGCTTTTTGTTGGGTTAATCCCATCTTCTCCGTACTTGAACTGCACAAGCACACCCCTGGTGTCCCTTACCGTGAGGTCATACTGGACTTCAAGGTCCTGGAGAGCATTGACAAGTCTCCTCTGCAGGTACCCTGACTGTGATGTCCTGACTGCAGTGTCCACAAGACCTTCTCTACCACCGATTGCGTGGAAGAAATACTCTGTCGGGTTTAACCCGCTCTTGTAACTTGCCTTGACGAACCCGTGGGCATCCGATCCCAGGTCACCTTCCTGGAAGTGGGTCAGAGTCCTGCCTGAGTATCCTCTGCGAATGCGCTCTCCACGCACTGCCTGCTGGCCAACACAGGCGGCCATCTGGGTAAGGTTCAGGATTGAACCTCTTGCTCCTGAACGCGCCATGATAACTGCTGAATTTTCAAGCCCCATGTGGCTGTCTGCAATTCCACCGGTCTCGTCTCTGGCCTTTCCGAGCTTCTGCATGATGCTCATTTCAATTGTTTCATCAAGGGTTCTTCCGGGGAGGGGTTCAAGCTCTTTATTCTGATAAGATTTGATAAGGTTCTGCACGGCTTCTTCAGCTTTAGCGAGAACCTCATTGATCTGGATCCTGGCTTCTTTCGGAATATCTTCGTCAGCTATCCCGAAACTCAGGCCTGTCCTCATGATCGCCCGGATTGCAAGCTTGGTCATATCATCTATAAACTTGGACCCGGCTTCGGGACCGATTTCCTTGATAATACGGTCCTGAACTTTTCCTTTGAATGCCCCGATGGCCGCTTCGTCTATCGTGCCCACAAGGAGGTCACTGTTCCGAATTACCACATAGGCATCGTTCGGGCATTCTCCTTTCTTGCAGGTATCACAGTGTGAGCAGACCTGAGCCGTGAACTCCATGTTAAGGCCTTCAGGCAGGATCTGGCTGAAAATCTGTTTTCCTGTCCAGTAAGGTTTCCCGTCCTCGTCGTGGCCTGCAGGTTCGGGCAGGTTGCGTGCACGGCTCTTCCTCAGAAGGTCGTAAGCCTCGTAACTGGTAATATGGTTTTCAAAACGGGTCAGAAGGAAAAGCCCTGAAATGTGGTCGTGGATCCCACCGATAATGGGACCTCCGAAACGTGGAGAAAGGATGTTTTCCTGAACCTGCATGAGGATCTTTGCCTCGGCCCTTGACTCTTCGGTCTGGAGGGCATGCATGTTCATTTCGTCCCCGTCAAAGTCAGCGTTGTAAGGAGGACAGACTGCAGGGTTCAGCCTGAAGGTTTTGTTAGGCAGAACCTTTACGGAATGGGCCATGATACTCATCTTGTGCAGAGAAGGCTGCCTGTTGAAGAGCACGATGTCGCCGTCTTTTAACTGTCGTTCCACAACCCAGCCGAATTCCAGTTTATCGGCAAGGTCGTCCTTGTTCATATTGGTTACCTTTATGCGCCTGCCGTCGGACCTGAGCACATAGTTTGCTCCGGGGTGAACATCTTCGCCGTTCCTTACATAGACCTTGAGATGTTCGATGTTCCTCTGGGTCACCACTGCTGGCATTGTCAGAATCCGTGCAATGGGTATGGGGACACCGACTTCATTTATACTAAGGTTCGGGTCAGGAGAGATAACGGTACGGGCAGAGAAGTTAACACGCTTACCTGACAAGCTTCCCCTGAACCTTCCTTCCTTACCTTTTAAACGCTGGGAAAGGGTCTTAAGAGGTCTGCCTGATCTATGTCTTGCAGGGGGTATTCCTGAAACCGAGTTGTCAAAGAATGTAGTAGCATGATATTGAAGTAGCTCCCACAGGTCCTCAATGATAAGCTGTGGAGCTCCTGCTTCCCTGTTTTCCTGGAATCTCTGGTTGATCCTGATAATGTCTACCAGCTTGTGGGTCAGGTCGTCTTCACTGCGCTGCCCGGATTCCAGAGTGATCGAAGGGCGCACCGTAACAGGAGGCACAGGCAGGACTGTAAGGATCATCCACTCTGGCCTTGCATTCTTCGGGTCCATCCCGACAACCCTTATGTCCTCGTCCGGGATGTTTTCAAAGCGGTCCCTAATCTCGGTAGGGGTCAGCTTCTCTCCGTTTTCCAGGTATTCGGTGGGCTTTTCGAATTTGATATCGAGCTGTTCTTCATTACAGTAGGGGCAGGTCTTTACCTTGCTGGCTTCTTTATATGCCTCATTAATCAGGTCATCAGGCATGTGCCCGATTTCTTCAACTGCAACGAGTTGATCCAGAAACTTCTGTTTCTGGGTCGGGTCCAGCAGAATCTTGCTGCATTTTCTGCAGGTTGCCCTGAGGAGTTTTCGGATTACTTTGTTAAAGCCAACGTGGACAACAGGGGCAACAAGTTCGATGTGCCCGAAGTGTCCGGGACATTCGCCTGCCCTGCCGGAGCATGTCTTGCAGCGAAGCCCGGGGTCGATAACCCCGAGTTTCGTGTCCATAAGCCCCATGTCAATTGGAAATCCGTCGTCATCGTAAGTGTCGGCCGTAATGATGGGCGTTGAGCTCATCTTACGGATCTCTTTCGGGGACAATAAGCCGAATTTGATAGAAGCGATTCTTTTTGGAATAGGAGGTACGTTTGCCATATGTCCACCTCACCTTATACAGCATCTTCAAGATTGAGCCTGGGAGCAACCCCGAGGGACTTAATCTCATCAAGTAATAGTTTGAACGCGTAGCTCATCTCAACGGGGTATATATCCGTGTCAGCACCGCAGGCTGAACAGAAAGAGACTTTCCGCTGCTTGTCGAACGTTGCAATCATTCCACAGTGCGAGCAGACAAGTTCCACAACTTTGTCAGACTCGTCCAGCAATCTCTCTTTTAAGGACATGGCAGCGCCGTGCCCTACCAGTACGTCACGCTCCATTTCACCGAACCTTAGACCACCTTCTCTTGCTCGGCCTTCGGTCGGCTGGCGGGTGAGCACCTGTACAGGTCCGCGGGACCTTGCATGCATTTTGGATGTGACCATGTGGTGCAGTTTCTGGTAAAGGATCACGCCAACGAAGACATCTGCAGGGACCATCCTGCCGGTTGCTCCATCGTAGAAGATCTCTTTTCCGGTGTGAGCAAAGCCGTGCTTTTTCAGGGCTTCTCTAAGGTCGTCTTCCTTTTCTCCTGAGAAGGCTGTTGCATTTACTCTTCTGCCTTCCATGGAACCTACTTTTCCACCAATCATTTCCAGAACGTGCCCTACAGTCATACGTGAAGGAATTGCGTGCGGGTTAATCATCAGGTCCGGAGTCAGGCCTGATTCCGTAAACGGCATGTCAGCAATCGGAACTTTTAAGCCAATAACGCCTTTTTGCCCGTGCCTGGAAGCGAACTTGTCTCCGATGTCCGGAATCCTCTCGTCCCTTACCTTTACCTTTGCAAGGCGGGTTCCGTTAATGGATTCTGTAAGAATTACCGTGTCTGCAATCCCTGTTTCGTTGGACCGCATGGTAACAGAGCTTTCTCTCCTCTGCTCAACTGCAATCCCGAAGTCGGAAGGCTCTTCCAGGAATCTCGGAGGGCTGGTCTTTCCTATAAGCACATCATTGGGACCTACGGGGGTCTCAGGGTTTACAAGCCCGTCTATGTCAAGATTTGCATACGCATCAGCGCTGCGTGCTCCACGGTATTCGGAGTCAGGGATCTCGAACTTGTCTTCCTGCCCACCAGGATATCTCCTTTCTTCCCCTTCAAAGGTCCTGAGGAAATGGCTTCTACCAAGTCCTCTCTCGATTGAACCCTTGTTGAAAATCAGAGCGTCTTCAATGTTATACCCTTCGTATGACAGGATTGCAACCACGAAGTTCTGGCCTGCAGGCCTGTCATCAAAACCGATTGACAGGGAAGTCCTTGTCCTTGTCATCGCCCTCTGCGGGTAGTGCAGGACGTGGGCACGGGTATCCGGTCTGAGCTTCTGGTTTGCTGTGGATACTCCGATGCACTGCTTGATCATGGCTGCACCCATGGTGTTACGTGGGGAAGCGTTGTGTTCCGGATAGGGAACCATTCCGGTACAGATGCCCAGTATAAGTTCAGGGTCTATTTCCATATGGGTGTGCTTGGAGGTAATGTCAGACTCATAGAGTGCAATGTAAGCATTTTCTTCCTCTTCTGCGTCCAGATACTCCACACAACCTTCTTTTACGAGGTCATCAAAGTTGATTTCTTTGTTCTTCAGTTTCTGTATGTGCTCATCATTTACCTTCAGGACTCCCTTTTCTACAACCACGAGAGGTCTTCTTGCCCTGCCCATATCGGAGTTTATAATTACTTCCCTGGTGTTATCATTAAGAGCTATGTTGACCTGCCTGGATATGAGCCCCTGCCGCCTCATCTTTCTGAGCTCTTCTGCGAGTTCTGCAGGGTTGTCATGAGTCCCGACGAGCTCTCCGTTTATGAATACTTTTGCTTTAGTCATCTGACATCAACCCCTCAGTCACCGAACATTGATCCGGAGTCATCCATATCTGAATAATCGTAGAAGTCCTCATCTTTGTATTTGCTTTCGGGTTCTGGAGGTTCTTCAAACTCTTCAACAATCTCTTCCCCGAATTCATCAAGTAATATTTCTTTTATTCTTGCCGGGATTTCGGGCACCTTTACAACTATTTTTTCGACATTAAGGTCGTAGAGCATTTTCTTTATGCTCTCTATCTCTTCTGTTCCTGTAGAGAGTTCGACCATCTGGGCAAAGTTTTTCACGAGACCACAATTTGGACCTTCAGGGGTCTCGGAAGGACAGAGACGTCCCCACTGAGTTGCGTGCAGGTCACGAGCCTCGAAGTGAGGCTGGGCACGGGAAAGCGGCGAAATTACGCGGCGCAGGTGGGAAAGGGTAGAGATGTAATCGTTCCGGTCAAGAAGCTGGGAAACACCGGTCCTTCCTCCAACCCAGTTTCCTGTTGCCAGGGGGTGCTGCAGGCGGTCAGTCAGGACGTCTGCCCTTACAATTGTGGCAACATTAAGTTCCCTGTTCCTCATGTTTGCACGTTCGAGCTGATACTTTATGTCTCTTGCCAGCCTGTTGAAGGATACTCTGAAGAGGTCTTCCATCAGGTCACCTGCAAGTTTCAGCCTCTTGTTTGCATAGTGGTCCTTGTCATCTTCAGTACGCTTGCCAAGTGCAAGCTCAAAACAGGATTCAGCCATTCTTGCCAGGAAATGGGCTTTTGAAGTCCTCTCTTTCATGTCGTTTCCGAGGTGAGGGAACAGATACCTGTCAATAACGTAGTTTGCTCTTTTTATCTGGTATTCCTTGGCCTGCCCTGCAGCAACCCTCGCTCCAATCTTCTCGATTGCTTCTTCCTGGGTTTCTACTTCGGCTTCTTCAAGGTTTTCCAGCATGAATTTAATAATTTCGGGATCACTTGAAACTGCGTTTACGATATCTTCGTCAGTTACTATCCCGAGAGCCCTCATAAGTGTAATAAAGTACACTCTGCCGGATATTGAAGGGAAAGACACTTCAAGCAGGGACTTTCTCCCTCTTTCCACTATTACAAGTGCCCTGTATCCTCTTTTCTGGGAGAATACCTTTGCAACTTCTATAGAGTCACCGTAACGTTCTCCGTACTCAACAAGGATCTTGTTGGGGGCAAGGTCTTCAAGGGTCATGACTACCCTTTCCGTACCTCCGACGATGAAATATCCCCCGGGGTCCAGAGGGTCTTCTCCATAGCGAACTTTCTCGGTATCACTAAGCCCGAGAAGGTTGCAGATTTTGGATTTGACCATTATAGGAAGTTGCCCGATCTTTGCTTCTATTATTTCGGACTCTATTCCTTCTTTTACGACACTCATCTCCAGGTAGAGGGGGCCTGAGTACGAAAGGTTCCTGAGCCTTCCTTCGTTGGGGTACAGTTTCTCAATTGCCCCGTCTGCCTCCTTTACCACCGGATGCTCTACCCGGATCTTGCCAAGTTTGAGATAGGTGTCTTCAATGTCGGTCTCTATAATTCTCTGTTCGTCTATGATCTTTTGCAGCCCGTAATCTATAAACTTGTTAAATGAGTCTATATGGTGCTGCACTATCTTGTCCCGTGTAAAATAAGCCTGCGACAGTATACTGCTTTCTAACGCGATGATAGCACCCTCTTTGCTTTGTTAAAATGAAAATAAATAAACGATGATCCTAAGATCTTTATGCAGTTATTGAATCTTTCCGTACGATGGTGCATGGGATTCAAAAAGATGTTCAGTGAAAAAAATGTGATCATGCAAGCGGTTTTAATTCCCCCCCGCTTACTCAATCACAAGTCTGTAATAATCTGCTTCCCCTGCAGTTTGACTTTTTCTTGTGATTTTCACAACATCTCCGACGGCAGCTCCTATTTCCTTACTAACAGGATCCTGCACTTTAATTTTCGGAAGCTGTTCCTTCTCAATTAAAAATTTGCTTAAAACAGACTTTAATTCGCCCTCTGCAATTATCTCATGTTTTGGGACTGACTCATGGTCAAGCAGGCTGAATTTTGTCAAATCCTTTCCTCCAAAAATAAAGCATCTCAAAAAACTTACTGGACATTTCCTGCGGATGGCCTATCCACCGGTTATAATAAAGAACATGGCGGGCCCGTAGGGATTTGAACCCTAGGCCGACTGGTTAAAAGCCAGTCGCTCTGCCGGACTGAGCTACGGGCCCGCTTTGCTTATCTCTCTACCTCTGTATTTTGCACCACGGAAGGCTAATTTCTTAGCATGCCACCCTATTGCCCCGCTGCATCAGGGAGCACCTCTTACGCCAGTGCAACCCTCTAATTATAGCTATACTATTTATAGTTTATGCTCGGTTTGCTTTTTACCCCATATTTTTTAAATAAATCCTCAAATTTTTCTAATGTTTATTGAATTTATTCATAAATTTTTCTGCATCTTCCGGAAAGTTATATGTACGAGAATTTTTAACTTTTTAAAAGTAAAGTCAAAATTCTATTTATTTCTCCACATATTCGGGTTAGACGGGAACTTTTGCCCCGATTTTCAATCACTCGCCGCTTTCCCGACAGTCACCTCTCCAAAAATGAAGCATCAAAATGAAGCATCAATTGACATCACTTATTAATCACACTATTAAATCAATCAAATCAATCATTTTATCAGATAAATCAGTCATTTAATCGGTTTCGGGTTAAGATTCCCGGAAACTTAAGTAATTGTTGGACATTATACGTCTAAATATTAGATATATAACATGGAATAAGATGATATGTAAACAAATTTCTCGAAATACGGATTTTTACTGCTTTTCTTTTTTACTGCTTTTCTTCCACTGTGAACCTTATGATAAATTCAGTTCCAGAATTCCTTTTTAATTCAAGTTCACCCTCTAACTGGTCTACAAGGGCGATTACCAGCTGTATGCCGAGCCGGTGGGGATTTTCCAAATCAAAACTTTCAGGTACACCTATCCCATCATCTGAAACTGCTAAAACGAAACTGGTGAGCTTAAATTCTTCTTTTTTGCTTCCTGTTCTATTTTTTATATATTCCCTGGTTTTTTCTCTATAGAGCTTGATTCGGATTTCTCCTCTGTCTCTATCTACAAATGCATGTTTGAGGGAATTGGAAATAAGTTCATTAATAATTATCCCCAATGGGACTGCAATATCCATATCAAAGAAAACATTCTCTTCGAGATCCAGGCTTAAGCTGATATCGGCATTTCCAAGGCTGTATGTCTTGAAAAGGTTCTCCGCGAGTTTCTCAAGGTATGGCGAAAATTTCAGTTTATCGATTTCTCTGCCTTCATGCAGTTCCTCATGGATAAGAGCCATAGATAGAACCCTATTCTGGCTTTCCCTGAAGGCTTCCATAATTTCCGAATCCTTAACACATTTTCTGTTGTTGAATTTTTCAGCCTGAAGGTCAAGAAGGGACGAAATTACCTGCAGGTTATTCTTGATCCTATGATGAATTTCCTTTTTACGGGCAATCTCAAGGTTTACCAGAGCTTTTTCAGCTTTTTTACGTTCAGTAATATCCTGAACTATTCCCTTTATTCGGATAGGGATGTTCTCATCATTAAAAATAACTTCGGATTGTATGTGGACTGTGTGTTCTTCCCCATTAGCTAAAATAATCCTGTGATCAATGCTGTAAGGTTTTCCATTTACAGCTTTCATAGTGGCATTATCAAAGTAGTCTCGATCATCGGGATGTATATAACTTAAATATTCATTGTACGATGGTGCTAATTCTTGAGGGTCGCGTCCGAAAATACTATACATTTCCTCAGACCAGTATGTTTTATCAGTTGCAATATCCCAATACCAATTTCCAATATGAGCCATTTTTTGAGCTTCAGCAAGACCTTTTTCACTTTCCTTCAACGAGTTATAAGCATTTTCAAGTTGCGTTGTCCGTTCTTCAACTAATTTTTCTAAATTTTCATATGCTTCTTTCAACTTAGCTTCTACTTCTTTTTCATCTGTAATATCACGGGAAATAGCAAGAACAGAAGACACTTCGCCGCCAACAAATTCCGGTACTATTCTTGTATTAAAATAGTATTCTTTTCCTTGAGGCGATTTATAATGGAATTCCATTGTTTCGGGTTTGCCTGTGGTGAAAACATTTTCATAATGCCCTTCCCAGAATCTCACATTTTCAGGGTCCATCCCAAGTTCACTATTAGTTTTCCCAACGATTTCTTCTGGAGAGTGGCCATAAGGTTCCGCAGCTGCAGGATTAACATACATATATCGATTTTGTCTATCAAGGCGGGAAATCACGTCAGGAGAATTCTCAGCCAATGTACGGAATTTATTCTCACTTCTTATCAGTGCTTCTTCAGCCTGCTTTTGCCTGGTAATGTCGCGGATGATACCTCCGCTGAAAAGGGGCATGTCATTCTGGTCCTTGATCACCGTGAAGTGATCGGCTAACCAGCGGTATTTTCCGTCTTTGCGCTTGAACCGGTACTCGAGGGTTCCATGGCCTGTCTCGAATGCCTGGGCCAGTTCCGCAGTAACCTGGGGATGGTCGTCGGGATGAACGTGATCAAGAACTTCATTGATGCTCATGGCGCTCATCTTTTGGGCAGAGAAGCCGGTGATCTGCTCTACTACCGGGCTCATGTAATCATAGCAGTCGGTCTGAAGGTTTCGCCGGTAAGCCACATCGAGTGAGTTCTCAAGGACTGCCCGGAAACGCTCCTCGCTCTCCCGTAGCGCATCCACCAGGGAATCGCGTTCCGACAGCGATTGGGCCAGCTTGATATTGCTGTAGCTTAACTGTGAGAACATGTGGGCAAGCTTCATGAAGAAGGTCATGCCTGTGTCCACAGCCTCCCTGCTCAACCGCGGAACTTTTTCAAGTGCTGCTATGTATTCCTCCTCATTGAAGCCGTATTTTTTAGCCTGGGCCCGGAAAAGCTCATAGTCCAGAGTTTCGTCCTCAAAAAAGAACTGCCCTGATAAAATATTGCCGACGTGCTGGCCGCCCACAATGAGAGGGGTCGCTATGTCCCACATGTTGTTCTTGCACCTGTACAGTTTAAACTCTCCAGGGGCAACGCCCGCGGATAGTTTTGTGTCGCTTTCTATGCAGTGCTTGCAGGCTTCGGGGTGAACCCTGTGGAATCTGGTGCAGATCTCCTGCCATCCGACACCCACCAGAAAATTGCCTTTGAGATCCCCCAGGCTCATGGGAATGTGAGCAAGCTTATAGAAATCGTCCATGAGGGACTGGATCGCCTGGGCATCAACGATATCAGCAAGCTCCAGGTTAGCCATCTCCCGATCAGGCGAGAGAATGCTCTCCAACTTCAGCCTGACGCGCTGCTCACTCAGGCGCAGTGCCTCCTCTGCCCGTTTGCGCTCGGTGATATCATGGGCGACATGAATGCATCCAGTGAGTTTTCCTTCGGAATCATGCAAAGGTGAGACGGTTACTATGAAATCGCCACCAAGGCTTTCTTCGCGAACTTCTTTGGTGTGCTCAAGTCCATCCTCAAGTAATTGCCGATGAGGGCAAAAAGAGGGGGGCTCGTCCATCCCATGGACAACACGATAGCAGGTCAACCCGATACACTCTTCCGGTGTCACCCCCAATCTTGCCGCCATGGCCTTGTTTGCACGAACAACCCCATATTCAGCATCAAGTATGGCTATCAGGTCCGGCACAATATCAAAGGTATATTCCCAGTCTTTTGCAGCCTGAGCAGCTTCCTCTTCTGCTTTTTTGCGCCTGGAACTTTCTATCCGCTCCCATTTTCCTTCCCTTTTGATCAAAGCGAACTGATGATTGATGACCACATCAATTATCTCGGTTGCGTGGCACCTGTCGAGAGGATAGGTGCATAGAGCCATCATATGAAAGTTGCCGATAATGTTGTCTATTTCTTTTTCGTATTCAATGAAACCATTCCAACCTTCTTTTTCCAGCCCGAAAGTTTTCCCGCTCAACCTCAAGCCATCGTATCCACTGGCAAGGGCATGATTGAGTTTTTCAATCCAGCCGTTTAAGACCTTTTCCGAATCGAATACACCCTCTTTTACATACCAGTAAGTGGAGGGAATAATTTCGATTTGTCCCTTCTCAAGGTAAGCATCAATATCAGGAACAGCTCTTCTCAGGGCTTCTTTTGCATCTTCTACTTCAAGAGGCTGCGATGTGACCCACATACAGAATTCGTTATTTTCCAGCCCTGCTCTGAAGTAGGGGACAAGTATGTCCATCAAATCTTCTTTTGTCTGGTAGAACTGGCAGAAGTGCGTTCCCCAGGGAATATCCCCAATAATATCAATCCCAGACTCCCTCAGCCTTTCATTCATTCCACATCTTCTCCGGGCATATCCCAATCCTATTCTTATCTTAAAACAGGGTCTGCAATGAGTTATGGCTAGTGTCGCGTCAATCATCAAGGATTGAATGATTCTGAATAGTTGTAATTGATTTTATAAGACATTTTACTGCTGAAGCGACACTAGACTTTTAAGTGTTCACTATGTTCTTTATGTTTTTTCTTTTTTAAGTAGATCTCTTTCAGTATAAATTAAGTTTGGATGTTTCTCAAAAAACATAACTTTTATGTACTGAACATTTTTAAAAAAACTAAATTATATATCCTGACTTTGACAGTTAGATAAAAATAAGTGCTCTCTATTTTGTGTAATTCGGTCAAATGAACATCACAAAACAGAGAGCATTCCCTACAATTCC